>NZ_CP085155.1:300000-571401 GCF_022788695.1 Pseudosulfitobacter sp. DSM 107133 | reverse complement strand
TTTCCCTCACTCGCCACCGTTTGTTACGGTTTTTTGCGTGTTATATGCCTCTTGGCGTATATGAATGCAGCAGCTTCGGGATTCTGGCAAGAGATTTGTGGATATCTTGTGCGTAACTGCCCCTGTGACACAAGAAAAGAACAGGTTGTGGGGTCTTGAGCGGGGGAAATGCGCGCAAACGGGCAATTTCAACCATCGCGGGCATCGCAAACCGGCGTCGGCGATTCGCGCCAGATGGGTCATTGGCGCGGATTAGAGACTGTTTTGGAGAAATTTAGGGTCGAAACGGGCCGAACGGTCCCGGATCAACTGAAAGGGTGGTGCCGGCCGGTCCGGCCAGCACCAGTATCAAAGGGTCAGCCCATGCGGTCGCTGCTATAGGCACCGGGCGACGGCGGGAAGACGATGGTCTTGTTGCCGTTCAGGAACACGCGTCGGTTGGCATGTGCGTGGATCGCACGGGCCAGAACCTGCGCTTCGACGTCACGGCCCAACGATACATAATCGGTACCGTTCTGGGCGTGGGTCACGCGCACGGTGTCCTGTTCGATAATCGGGCCTTCGTCCAGATCTGCGGTGACATAGTGGGCAGTGGCCCCGATCAGTTTCACGCCGCGCTCGAACGCTTGCTTGTAGGGGTTGGCCCCCTTGAAGGACGGCAGGAACGAGTGGTGGATGTTGATGATCCGTCCCGACATTTTCTTGCACATCTGATCGCTGAGGATCTGCATGTAGCGCGCCAGCACGATCAGATCGGCGTCAACGTCTTCGACCACTTCCATGATCCGCGCCTCGGCTTGCGGTTTGTTTTCCGGCGTCACCTTGATGTGGTGGAAGGGGATATCGTGATTGACCACAACCTTTTGATAGTCGGTGTGGTTCGAAATCACCGCGACGATGTCGATCGGCAGCGCGCCGATGCGCCAGCGGTACAGCAGGTCGTTCAGGCAGTGGCCAAACCGGCTGACCATGATAACGGCCTTCATCTTGACCATTTCGTCATGGAACGACCAGGTCAGGTCCAGACCTTCGGCGACCGGACCGAACGCCTCGGTCAGCGTTTCCAGGGTTGCATCCTGTTCGGACGTAAAGCCGATACGCATAAAGAACATACCGGTGTTCATGTCGTCAAACTGCGCACTGTCCAGAATGTTGCACCCGTTGTCGGCCAGAAAGCCCGAGATCGCAGACACAATACCACGGCGCGACGCGCAGCTAACGTTCAGGCAATATTTTGTCATCGTCAGATATCCTAAACTGTGGATGCTAAAGAAGTTGAAGTTTGGTCGGCACCCGTCCCGACACCTATGCGCCAACATCGCCTCTGGGCAAGGATGCACAACGGCGCGAGGCGACAGAAAAACGACACAGGATGCAGATTTTGACACATCAATCCGGATTCGGGGCAGGGCAGGGGCCGACTGCAACTGCCGCGTTGAAAATCCGTAACAAGCTGTCTAGGCTGAGCGGCGCAGAACAGGATGCCGCCATGCCATACCATTGCCTTGCGCCGCGCGGTTGCGCCATCCGGTCGGTGCCCGCCGCATGACTCTGCGCATATTGCACACCGCCGACTGCCATCTGGATTCGCCGCTGCATTCGCTGGCGTTGCGCGATCCGGCCTTGCGCGACAGGGTGCAGACCGCGACCCGCACCGCCTTTGCCCGCATCATCGACACGGCCCTGGCCGAACAGGTGCAGGCGTTGCTGGTTGCGGGCGATCTGTTTGACGGAGCCGAACGCAGCGCCAAGACAGCCGCCTTTCTGACCGCACAGCTGGACCGGCTGCACAGCGCGGGCATTGCGGTGTTTTATATCAAGGGCAACCACGACGCCGAAAACCCGATTACCGGTGCGCTCAGCCTGCCGGACAATGTCCATGTCTTCGACGGGCGCGGTGGCATGGTGCAGCTGGACGGCACCGATGTGTGGATTCACGGTGTCAGTTTTTCGGGCCGCCACGCCCCCGACAGTCTGCTGGGCAAGTTTCCGGCACCTGTGGCGGGCGCGGTGAACATCGCGATGCTGCACACCTCGCTGGTGGGGGCGGTCGGGCATGATCCCTACGCGCCCTGTACGGTGGCCGAGCTGGCGGGCATGGGGTTTGATTACTGGGCGCTGGGGCATGTGCACAAACGGCAGGTGCACGGGCAGGCACCGTGGATCGTGATGCCCGGCATTCCGCAAGGCCGCGACATGGGCGAGGCCGGTGCGAAATCCGCCAGCCTGCTGACCATTGAAAACGGCGCGATCGCGGTCCGTGAGGTGCCGACATCCGCGATTACATTCCTGCATCACGAAATGGATGTGTCGGGCCAGGACCATGCAGACACCCTGCGCAGCCATCTGCGCGCCGCGCTGGCGGAACTGGCGGCGGGCCAAACGGTTGATGCAATCCTGCGGCTGACCTTGACGGGCGCGACACCGCTGCACTGGCAATTGCTGCGCGACCGCGACATCTGGCAGGAAACGCTGGAGCAGATGGCGCAGGACACCGGCGTTTTGTGGCTGGAAAAGCTGCGGTTCGACATTTCCGACACCCACACGCCCGCCGAAGCCTCGGCCACCGATACGCTGGCGCAGATGATGCACGACATGCTGGCCGAGCCGGGAATGATGGCGGCACTACAGGCTGAATTCGACACTATGCTGGCCGAATTGCCCGCCGCGCGGCGCACCGACCTTGCCCCGACGCCAGAGGCCGCCGCCGCGCGCGCGCAGCAACTGGCGGCCTCGGGGGCGGCACAGATGATTGCGCGGATGAAAGGGGCCGACAGCTGATGCGTCTGCGCCATTTGTCTTTGGATTACTTCGGCCATTTTACCGGCCAAAGCTATGATTTTGGCACGCCCCGGGACGCGCCCGATTTCCATGTGATCTATGGACCAAACGAGGCCGGCAAAACCACCACCATGGAAGCAGTGCTGCGTCTGTTGTACGGGTTTCCGCTGCGCGAGAGCTATGACTTTCAACACCAACGCAAAAGCCTTCAGGTGTCGGGCATCATCGAGGTTGACGGCGCGCCGCGCGAACTGATCCGCATGAGCGGACGCAAGGGCGCGTTGACCGATGCCAACGGCGCAACCCTGCCCGAGGCGGCGGTGTCGGCGCATCTGGGCGGGCTGGCGCTGGACGATTACCGCACCTTGCTGTGTCTGGATGACGACACCATCGAAAAGGGCGGCGAGGCGATTGCCAGCAGCAAGGGCGACATCGGGCGGTTGCTGTTTTCGGCGGCGGCCGGTCTGGGCGATCTGGGGGCGGTTCTGGATCAGGCGGGGGCGCAGGCCGATGCGCTGTACCGCAAGAAGTCCGGCAAGACGCAAATGGCGGAACTGAAAAAGGAACTGGCCGAGGTTACGGCAGCGATCCGCGCCGGCGACGTGTCGGCCAGTGCTTTTGCGCGGTTGAAAACCGATCTGGCGCAGGCAGAGCAAACCGAGCGCGATTTGCGCGACGCACGCGATGCGCAGGCACGTGCACTGGCACATGTGGCGGCCCGCCGGACCGCGCTGCCGCTGGTGATGGAATATGACAGGCTGGCCGCGCAGATTGCCGACAAATCCGACTATCCGCCGCAGCTGGACATCACCGCCGAGGCGCTGGTTGACCTGTTGACCGAAGACGGCAAGGCCGAAAGCGACATCGGGCGGCTTGGCCGCGAAATTGCTGAATTAGAGACGGATATTGCCGCAGTGACCCTGCACCCCGATCAACAGGATCTGGCGCAGACCCTTGGCGATCTGGACGATCTGCGCAGCCGTTATATCACCGCCGAACGCGATTTGCCGCGCCGCCGTGGCGATCTGACGGGGCTGGAACAGGCGATGGCCGACACCGCGCGTGTGCTGGAAGCCACGGGCGACCCGGCGGTGCTGGTGCTGACTCCGGTGCAGATACAACGGCTGGAAGCAGCGCGCGATGCGGCCCGCACGGCGGCGCAGGCGGCAGATGCCGAAGCCCGCGAGGTTGCCGCGTTGCAGAGGCGGCTGAACGATGCCGAAACTGCGTTGAAAGATCACGCCGCCGCGCAAGACAGCGGCATTGGCGCGCTGTTGGAACGCTATGGTGCCGACAGCCTGCAAGGCGCATATGCCACCGCCCGCGCCGCGGTTGACAGCGCCGCCGCGGCCCTGCGCGTGGCCTTGGACGGGTTGCAGTTCAAAGGGCAGGATTTCGATGCCCTGCCGCCCTGTCCGCTGTCGCCACAAGAGGCGCAGATACTGGCGGACCAGCACGCCGAAGCCACGCGCGACAGGGCGCAGGCGTTGGAAAAAATGCAGGAACATCAATCCCTTGAAGAGGAACTGACGGCGCAGATCGCACGAAGCACCGCGCAGGTGGGGCAGATCAGCGACGCCGATGCGCACAGCAAACGCGCCGCCCGCGATGCGCTGTGGGACGCCCACCGCGCGACGCTGTCCGAAACAACGGCAGACCGGTTCGCGCAAGCCATGGCGCAGGTTGACAGCGCATCCGATACGCGTCTGGCCCACGCCCGCGCGCTGGCGGATCTGCGGCTGGCGGAACAGGCGCTGACCAAGGCCGAAACGCGCGCAACGCAGGCACAGGCACAGGCCGAACGGTGCCAGCAAACACTGGACGATCTGGCAGGTCAGGCGGCACAGGCCGCGCGGGGGGCGGGGGTGGTGAACCCGATGACACCCTTTGATCTGGCCCTGTGGGTCGCGGCGCATGCCGGCGCCAAAGCGGCGTTGCAAAATCTGGAACGCTGCGAAGAGGCGCACCGGTCAACGCTGGACAAGGCTGCACGGCTGCGCGCCGAGCTGACGCCGATGGTTGATCTGGACGCGCCCGACTTTGCCAGCCTGATCGACGCGGCCCGCCGCCGCGCGGCGCAGGATCGCAGCATGGTCGAGGCGCGTGTGCAGGCTGTGGCCATGCGCGATGGTTGTGCGGCGGATTTGAAAGAACGCGCCGACAGATTGCAGGCTTTCACCGCGCAAAAAGACGCCCGTGCGCAGGTCTGGCATGCTGCGGTGGCTGACGCCTTGCAGGGGCGGGTGACACCCGAGGTGCTGGAGGCATCGTTTCAACCACTGCGCGACCTTGCCGCGCTGGCGGACAAACGCGCCGGCATGGCCGAACGGATCGGCAAGCTGGAGCAGGACCAAACGCAGTTTCGTGCGGTCATGCCGGGGCTGGCGCGGCAACACGGGATTGCCGGTGACGATCCGAATGCGATTTTTGACGCGCTGCGCAAACAGGCCAATGACGCCAGTACCGCGCAGACCCTGCACAGCACCCTGCGCACGAAACTGGAACAGGCGCAGCAGGCGTTGGCCCGTGCCGAAACAACCCGCGCCGACATAGCCCGCAAGGTCGCGGTTTGGGCCGATGTCTTTCCGTCCCATGTCGACACCGCGACGCTTGGCGCATTGCGCCGCGCGGTCACCGAGGGGGCCGCCGTTATCGCTGCGCGCAAGCGGATGGGCGCGCTGGAGGACGAAGCGTGTCTTGTGCTGTCGGCCACGACGCTGGACGACGCGCGCAGCCTGCTGGCCGACAGCACCAGTGTCGACCTTGAGGCCGAAACCGCTACGTTAGAGACAGAATGTGACAGTCTGACCGCCCGTCTGGAAACCGCCATTGAAACCCGCGCCAACGCGCAATCGGCGCTGAACGCGATCACCGGCGACACGGATATTGCCCGGCTTAGCGAACGCCGCGCCACGCTGGAATTGCAGATGGAAGATTGTGCGCTGTCCTATCTGGAACTGCGCATGGGACAGCGGCTGGCCGAAGAGGCGCTGCGCCGCTATCGCGACAGCCACCGCAGCGGCATGATGCAGGCGACCGAAACCGCGTTTTGCACGCTGACCGGCGGGGCCTATGCCAGGCTGGGCACGCAACAGGGGGCGAACGGGGCCGAAACGCTGCTGGCCATCGACGCTGCGGGCACCGCGAAACAGGCGCAGGACTTGTCGAAAGGCACGCGGTTCCAGCTGTATCTGGCCTTGCGGGCGGCGGCCTATCAACAACTGGTGGGGCAGGGCGTGTGCCTGCCGTTCCTGTGCGATGATATTTTCGAGACCTTCGACGAAGAGCGCACCGCCGCCGCCTGCCGGGTGATGGAGCAGATCGGGCGCAGCGGGCAGGCAATTTACCTGACGCACCACCGCCATGTGGTCGACATCGCGCAAAAGGTTTGCGCCACGCCGCCGACGATCCACACCATCGGACCCGTAGGGATCAACCCATAGGCCGAGCTGATGACATCAGCCTGAACGTCAAGGATCGACAGAGAATGGCCAGCACGCTCATTAGCAACTGTATTTATCAGAGGGCCTGAGGTGATGGTCTGCGACGGGCGCCGTGCAATTCCGCTTGTCCCTTTTGCAGAGCGGCTTAATTGGTTAGACAACGGACATCCTTTTAGGACCCAGAATTCATGCTTGATGTTCAACAAACTGCCCTGCCGGGCGTCTTAATCCTCACCCCCAAACGCCACGGAGATGCACGCGGTTTCTTTTCCGAAAGCTGGAATCGCCAGCGCATGGTCGCTGCCGGGATCACTATTGATTTTGTGCAGGACAATCATTCTGTGTCTGCCAAAGTTGGCACTGTGCGGGGCTTGCATTTTCAATCGCCCCCCCATGCACAAGACAAACTGGTGCGCTGCGGGCGCGGCGCGTTGTATGATGTGGCCGTGGATATCCGTCGTGGCAGCCCGACCTATGGCACCTGGATCGGTGTCGAGCTGAGCTTTGAGAACGGCAAGCAGTTGCTGGTGCCTGCGGGTTTCCTGCACGGGTTCGTCACGCGCCTTCCCGATACCGAGATTGTCTATAAATGTTCGGATTACTATGCGCCGGAATGTGACGGTGCCGTGCGCTGGGACAGTTGCGGGGTGGATTGGGGCATTGATTCGGATGAGGCATTGCTGAGTGACAAGGACGCCAAAGCCCCCGCTCTGGCCGATTTTGAAAGCCCCTTTGTCTGGGAGGGCGCGGCATGAAACTGTTGGTGACCGGTGGTGCCGGGTTTATCGGATCTGCTGTGGTGCGACAGGCGGTGGCCGCGGGCCATCATGTGGTCAACCTTGATGCGCTGACCTATGCGGCCTGTCTTGAGAATGTGGCCACGGTGGCCGACAGCCCGCTGTATGCGTTCGAGCAGGCCGACATCCGCGACCGCAGCGCATTGGACCGCGTGTTCGAAACGCACAAACCCGATGCGGTGATGCATCTGGCCGCTGAATCCCATGTTGATCGTTCTATCGACGGCCCCGGCGATTTCATCGAGACCAACATCACCGGCACCTACAACATGCTGGAAGCGGCGCGGGCCTATTGGAGCGCACAGGGCAAGCCCGAAGGCTTCCGCTTTCACCATATCTCGACGGATGAAGTATTCGGCTCGCTGCCTGCCGACCCTGCGGTGATGTTCACCGAAGACACGCCCTATGATCCGCGCTCGCCCTATTCGGCGTCCAAGGCCAGTTCGGACCACCTGGTGCGCGCCTGGCACGAGACCTACGGGCTGCCGGTTGTGATGACCAATTGCTCGAACAATTACGGCCCCTACCATTTCCCCGAAAAGCTGGTGCCGGTGATCATCCTGAACGCGTTGGCGGGCAAGGATCTGCCGATCTATGGCAAGGGCGACAACATCCGTGACTGGCTGTATGTCGAGGACCACGCCGACGCGCTGCTGACGGTTGTGCAAAAGGGCCAGCTGGGCCGGTCCTATAACATCGGTGGCGAAAACGAGCGGACCAATCTGGAACTGGTGAAAACCCTGTGTGAAATTCTGGATGCCAAGCGGCCCAGGGACAGCGGCTCTTATGCCGACCAGATCCGTTTTGTGGCCGACCGCCCGGGCCATGATGCGCGCTATGCCATCGACCCCGCACGCATTCGCGCCGAACTGGGCTGGCGGCCAAGCGTGACGGTCGAGGAAGGTCTGGAGAAGACCGTGCAGTGGTATCTGGACAACGAGGCGTGGTGGCGTCCGTTGCAAGCGCGTCAGGGTGTGGGCACCAGGCTGGGCAAAGGCTGAGCCGAAGGCGCAATTTGCAGCCCTCACAGAAACAGATTTGGAAACCCTATGTCGCTGCTCAAGAAAATTCTCGTCTTCGGTGAAAGTGGACAGGTGGCGCAGGAATTGCAACGCCGTGCAGGTGCCGTAACGTTGGAAGTGCACGGTCGGGAAACGGCCGATTTTTCCGATCCTGCCAGTTGTGCCGCATTGGTCGCGGCCACCGATGCCGATGCGGTGATCAATGCCGTGGCCTATACGGCTGTGGACAAGGCCGAGGAACAGGAAGAGCTGGCGCTGGCGATCAACGGCACCACACCGGGGGCAATTGCGGTTGTCTGTGCGGCGCGGGGTTTGCCATTGGTGCATATTTCGACTGATTATGTATTTGACGGCGGCGGCGACCAGCCCTTTGCAACCGATCATCCGACCGGCCCGTTGGGGGCCTACGGGCGCACCAAGCTTGCGGGCGAAGAGGCGGTGCGCGCCGCCAGCGGCACCCATGCGATCTTTCGCACATCCTGGGTGGTTTCTGCGCATGGCAACAACTTTATCAAGACAATGCTGCGTTTGGGGGCAGAGCGTGACCGGCTGACCATCGTGGCCGACCAGATTGGCGGACCAACCTGCGCGGCGGACATCGCCGACACCTGCCTGAGCGCGGCACGCCAGCTGTTGGAAGATCCGTCGAAATCGGGAACCTACCACCTGTCCGGCGGCCCCGACGTCAGCTGGGCCGAATTCGCGCGCGAAATCTTTCGCCAGTCTGGCACGCAATGCGAGGTAGCTGATATTCCCGCGTCCGATTATCCCACCCCCGCAGTGCGCCCGCTGAATTCGCGTATGGACAACAGCACCACCGAAACCACTTTCGGCATTGCGCGCACTGACTGGCGCATGGGGTTGCGCGATATCCTGAAGGATCTGGGTGCGGTGTCTAAATGACCTGTGGGCCGTTAGGCTGGGCTCTTTGACAAGCCCGACCAAGGGGCGATCTTTGTGATACAGACCAGACTTCAGTGACGCAGCAATCCCTGAAGGTAGCGCCCGTAATCATTCTTACTGAAAGTTTTTGCACGTTCCGCAAGCTGTTCGCGGTCGATCCAGCCCTGACCGAATGCAATCTCTTCAAGGCAGCCGGTTTGCTGGCCCTGACGCTGCTCCAGCGTGCGTACAAAGTTGCCGGCATCCAGCAACGAACCGTGGGTGCCAGTATCGAGCCAGGCATATCCACGTCCCATTTTTTTCACGTCCAGCAAGCCGTCATGCAGGTACATTTCCAGCAAGGTGGTGATTTCCAGTTCACCCCGCTCTGATGGCTTGACCTCGCGCGCACGGTCAGGCGCCGTGTTGTCGAGAAAGTAGAGCCCTGTCACGGCATAGTTCGACGGCGGGACGTCCGGCTTTTCAACAATGGAAATTGCCTGGCCTGTGCTGTCGAAATCGACGACGCCATAGCGCCCGGGATCTTTCACATGGTAGCCGAAAACAGTTGCGCCTGTGTCTTTGGTGTCGGCTTGGTCCAGAATCTCCGGCAGACCGTGGCCGTAAAAAATGTTGTCGCCAAGCACCAGCGCCGAGGGGGCGCCATCCAGAAACGCTTCGGCCAGAATATAAGCCTGTGCCAGACCGTCAGGAGAGGGCTGTTCGACATAGGTCAGCTCAATACCCCACTGGCTGCCATCGCCAAGTGTGCGCTGAAACTGATCCTGATCCTGCGGGGTGGTGATGATGCAAATCTCGCGGATACCTGCCAGCATCAGAACCGACAGCGGATAATAGATCATCGGCTTGTCGTAGATCGGCAAAAGCTGTTTGGAGACACCCATTGTAATAGGATAAAGCCGTGTACCGGATCCGCCCGCAAGAATGATACCTTTGCGCTGTGTCATGATGGGCCCTGTATTCCGTTCTGAATTTGGATAATCTTCGGTCTTGGGCAGGTTATGCGCGTCCGACGCTGTCATAGGCGGTAAAGCCCGCGTCAAGCGCGTCTTGCGCTGAATAGACATTGCGCAGATCCGCCATGGACGCAACAGCCATAGACGCGGCAATGCGTTTCAGATCAAGCGCGCGGAACTCGTTCCATTCGGTCAAAAGCACAACCAGATCGGCCCCTTCGGTTGCGGCATAGGCATCGTCGACCCAGGTCACACCGGGCAGCAATTCTTCACCTTCGCGGTGGCCCTGGGGGTCTGTGACCGTGACCTTGGCGCCGCCCCCGACAAGGGCCGGTACGATGGTCAGCGAGGGGGCATCGCGCATGTCGTCAGTGTTGGGTTTGAACGTCACGCCCAGCACGCCAATGCGCTTGCCGTTAAAGCTGCCGCCGCACAAGTCGCGCAGCTTTTCGATCATGCGGCGTTTGACCTCTTCGTTCACCTTTATCACGGCTTCGGTGATCTGCATGGGCTGGCCGTGTTCCTGACCGATCCGCGCCAGTGCGCTGGTATCTTTGGGAAAACACGACCCGCCATAGCCGGGGCCTGCATGCAGAAACTTGTTGCCGATGCGCCCGTCCATACCCATGCCCTTGGACACTTGTTTGACATCCGCGCCGACCTTTTCGCACAGGGCCGCGATTTCGTTGATAAAGGTGATCTTGGTCGCCAAAAATGCGTTGGCGGCATATTTTATCATCTCGGCGCTTTCCAGATCGGTGGTGACGATGGGAAAGTCGCGCAGATACAGCGGGCGATAGATGTCTTCCATGACCTTAGCCGCACGATCGGTCTGGACGCCGACAACCACGCGGTCGGGCTTCATAAAGTCGTCAATCGCTGCGCCTTCGCGCAGGAATTCGGGGTTGGATGCCACATCGAAATCAAGATCTGGATTGGCGGCGGCGATCACGCTGGCCACTTTGCGATTGGTGCCCACCGGCACGGTCGATTTGGTGACGACGACAACATAGTCTTTCGCCGCGCGTGCGATTTCTTCGGCCGCGGCCATCACATAGGTCAGGTCCGCATGGCCGTCGCCGCGGCGCGTGGGCGTGCCGACTGCAATAAACACCGCATCCGCACCCGCGATGGCCTCTGCCAGATCCAGTGTAAACGTTAGCCTGCCAGCTTTGACATTGTTGGCCATAAGTTGTTCGAGACCGGGTTCGAAAATCGGCACTTCGCCCTGCTCAAGCATGTCGATCTTGCGCGGGTCCTTGTCGACGCAAATGACTTCATGGCCGAAATCAGAGAAGCAAACGCCCGAAACAAGCCCGACATAGCCGGTTCCAATCATTGCTATTTTCATCAGAATTTATCCGTTCAGCCACTATATGTTCATGGTGTGTTGGAAGAGCCTGCTCAGGTCAAGACCAAGCAGGGATTACGCCGCTGTATTTGCGGCGATACCACGCGGGTTGTTACAGGGCTGCATCGCCTGACGGCAGCCTTGTCGGTGGTCTTGGTGGGTAGGTCTGTCAGGGCCCCTTGTAGGCAAATCGGCACAAACGCAAAATCCCCGCCAATGCCTTGGCGGGGATCTTTTTTGGTTTCGGTTAGCCCGGTTTAGACGAAGATGAAATTGTCTTCGTCGAAGATGGTGCCAATGTCTGCTTCGCTGACGCCTTGCAGTTCGACGCTGTTGCCTCCGAAGTTGACCACAGCATTGCCCTCTGTGCTGGTGCCCAGGCTGGCCTGCAACGAAGTCATGTCAGTGATCGACGCAACCCCGGAGAGGTCAAGCACATCCATGTCGGTTGCGCTAAAGTCTGTCACCATATCGACACCGGAGCCATCCGCAAAGATGAAGACATCTGCGCCGTCCAGACCGATCAACCGGTCGTCGCCTGTGCCGCCGTCAAGGGTGTCCGCGCCCGATCCGCCGTTCAGCGTATCGTTGCCCGCCCCCCCGTTGAGGATATCCGCGCCGGTGTTGCCGTCGAGGTCATCGTTCATGGCGCCACCATCAAGGCTGTCGTCTCCGTTGCCGCCCGCCAGGGTATCGTCGCCGTCCCCGCCGTTCAACGTATCATTCAGGTCACCACCATCCATGAGGTCGTTTCCGCCGTCCCCGTTCATAAGGTCGGAGCCGTTGAGACCGAACATCGTGTCGTTGCCCAGACCACCGCCCATGTCGTCGCTGCCGTCGCCGCCGACAAGGCTGTCGTCGCCGCCATCGCCACGCATGGTGTCGTTGCCAAGGTTGCCCAGCAGAGTGTCGTTACCATTGCCACCGATGATGCTGTCGGTGTCGCCACCTCCGGTAAGGAAGTCGTCCCCGTCGAGACCGAGCAACGTGTCCTTTCCGGTGCCACCACGCAGTGTATCCGCGCCGCCGCCGCCGTTCAGGTCATCCGAGCCACTGCCACCCAGCAATACATCGTCTCCGAGGTTGCCCGCCAGGTTGTCGCTGCCGGTGCCCCCCGAGAGCGTGTCGTTGCCGGTGCCACCCGAAAGGGTATCGTTGCCACTGCCACCAATCAGCGAGTCATCGTCACCGTTGCCGCGCAGCACGTCCGAACCGAGCCCACCGTCAAGCGTATCGTTGCCCAATCCACCAAGCAGGGTATCGGAATTGCCCCCCCCGGTGAGCAGATCCGCCCCGCTGTCGCCGTCCAGCATGTCCATGCCGGCACCGCCTTCCAGCGTGTCGTCACCATCGCGGCCCCGCACGGTGTCATCGCCACCCAGTGCTGCGATCAAATCACCATCTGCGGATCCGACAAGGCTGTCGTTTCCTTCGGTCGCACCATCGGTGACGCCATTGATGGTGACTGTCACGCTTTGCAGGGTGCCGTCCTCTGACGCGACCGAGAAGCTGTCGGTCAGGGTTTCCCCGTCGCGCAGGCCGTTAACGTCAAGGTTGGTATCGTCAAGCGTGTAGGTCCACAGCCCCATCGCATCTATGGTGTAGCTGCCGTAGGCAACGCTTCCCATTGCCGCGATGAACGTGTCGTCAGTGCCATCCACATCTGTCGAAAGAAGTGTCCCCGAGATGTTGCCACCCGCGTCTTCCGTGGCTGTACCGGTAATATCTCCGGTAATAACCGCAGCATCATTGGCGCCGGTGATGGTGATGGTTGCCGTCTGGGCGATGGACCCGCCGTTGCCGTCGATGACGTCATAGGCGTAGGTGATGACCGCAGTTTCGCCAACCGCCAGAGCGTTATAGGCGCTCGGATCGACGGTGACCGTGGTGCCGGTCAGGGTGACGCCGCTGGTGTCGCCGGTGACCACCAGGTTGTCGATGGCAAGCGTGTCACTTGCATCCACATCCGTCGCGCCGTCCAGCAGGTTCAGCGAGAAGCCTGCATCGTCCTCGGTTGCCGTCGCGGTCAGAGCCGCCGCCACTTCCGGTGCATCATTGGCGCCGGTGATGGTGATGGTTGCCGTCTGGGCGATGGACCCGCCGTTGCCGTCGATGACGTCATAGGCGTAGGTGATGACCGCAGTTTCGCCAACCGCCAGCGCGTTATAGGCGCTCGGATCGACGGTGACCGTGGTGCCGGTCAGGGTGACGCCGCTGGTGTCGCCGGTGACCACCAGGTTGTCGATGGCAAGCGTGTCACTTGCATCCACATCCGTCGCGCCGTCCAGCAGGTTCAGCGAGAAGCCTGCATCGTCCTCGGTTGCCGTCGCGGTCAGAGCCGCCGCCACTTCCGGTGCATCATTGGCGCCGGTGATGGTGATGGTTGCCGTCTGGGCGATGGACCCGCCGTTGCCGTCGATGACGTCATAGGCGTAGGTGATGACCGCAGTTTCGCCAACCGCCAGCGCGTTATAGGCGCTCGGATCGACGGTGACCGTGGTGCCGGTCAGGGTGACGCCGCTGGTGTCGCCGGTGACCACCAGGTTGTCGATGGCAAGCGTGTCACTTGCATCCACATCCGTCGCGCCGTCCAGCAGGTTCAGCGAGAAGCCTGCATCGTCCTCGGTTGCCGTCGCGGTCAGAGCCGCCGCCACTTCCGGTGCATCATTGGCGCCGGTGATGGTGATGGTTGCCGTCTGGGCGATGGACCCGCCGTTGCCGTCGATGACGTCATAGGCGTAGGTGATGACCGCAGTTTCGCCAACCGCCAGCGCGTTATAGGCGCTCGGATCGACGGTGACCGTGGTGCCGGTCAGGGTGACGCCGCTGGTGTCGCCGGTGACCACCAGGTTGTCGATGGCAAGCGTGTCACTTGCATCCACATCCGTCGCGCCGTCCAGCAGGTTCAGCGAGAAGCCCGCATCGTCCTCGGTTGCCGTCGCGGTCAGAGCCGCCGCCACTTCCGGTGCATCATTGGCGCCGGTGATGGTGATGGTTGCCGTCTGGGCGATGGACCCGCCGTTGCCGTCGATGACGTCATAGGCGTAGGTGATGACCGCAGTTTCGCCAACCGCCAGCGCGTTATAGGCGCTCGGATCGACGGTGACCGTGGTGCCGGTCAGGGTGACGCCGCTGGTGTCGCCGGTGACCACCAGGTTGTCGATGGCAAGCGTGTCACTTGCATCCACATCCGTCGCGCCGTCCAGCAGGTTCAGCGAGAAGCCTGCATCGTCCTCGGTTGCCGTCGCGGTCAGAGCCGCCGCCACTTCCGGTGCATCATTGGCGCCGGTGATGGTGATGGTTGCCGTCTGGGCGATGGACCCGCCGTTGCCGTCGATGACGTCATAGGCGTAGGTGATGACCGCAGTTTCGCCAACCGCCAGCGCGTTATAGGCGCTCGGATCGACGGTGACCGTGGTGCCGGTCAGGGTGACGCCGCTGGTGTCGCCGGTGACCACCAGGTTGTCGATGGCAAGCGTGTCACTTGCATCCACATCCGTCGCGCCGTCCAGCAGGTTCAGCGAGAAGCCCGCATCGTCCTCGGTTGCCGTCGCGGTCAGAGCCGCCGCCACTTCCGGTGCATCATTGGCGCCGGTGATGGTGATGGTTGCCGTCTGGGCGATGGACCCGCCGTTGCCGTCGATGACGTCATAGGCGTAGGTGATGACCGCAGTTTCGCCAACCGCCAGCGCGTTATAGGCGCTCGGATCGACGGTGACCGTGGTGCCGGTCAGGGTGACGCCGCTGGTGTCGCCGGTGACCACCAGGTTGTCGATGGCAAGCGTGTCACTTGCATCCACATCCGTCGCGCCGTCCAGCAGGTTCAGCGAGAAGCCCGCATCGTCCTCGGTTGCCGTCGCGGTCAGAGCCGCCGCCACTTCCGGTGCATCATTAACCGGAAGCAGATCCAGATCCGCAGATGCCGTCGCCGTCAAGGCCCCGTCGCTCACCGTATAAGAGAAGGTGACAGCGCTGTTGTCGTTAAGCTCGGGGGTGTAGGTCCAGGTGCCATCACCGTTGTCGTCCAGCGATCCGTTGCCGGACGTCAGGCTCAGATCCGTGATCTCCAGCACCGCGTTGGCATCCGGGTCGGACGCACCGGCCAGCAGTTCCGCTTCGGTGATGACACGGGTGGTGTCCTCATCCGATGCGGTCAGCGTGACTGTTGCCGCTGCCGGGCCATCGTTGTTGCCGGTGACATTCACAGTCACGGTTGTTGTCGACTGGGCCGATCCGCCATCCTGCACGCTGTACTGGAAGGTAGCAGTATAAAGCGTACCTTCATCCAGGGTATCCGGAGCAGTCAGCGCATAGCTGCCATCTTGTCCCAGCGTGATGACCACACCGTCCACCGTCGTGATCTGATAGCCAGTCGCGGTTGCAATGGCCGTCGCTGTGACCGAGCTGGTCACGTTGATGATCTCGCGGGTGTCGCCAACATCCACATCCGTGTCGTTCGCCAGCAGGTTGCCAGAGACGGATGCAGCTGTGTCTTCGGTTGCGGTGATGGTATCGGCAACCGCTTTGATGTTGTCGTTGGTGCCGATGATCGTAACGCTGACTGTTGCGGTTTCGGTCAGCACCCCGTCGGTGACGGTGTACGTGAAGCTGTCAATCGCGCTTTGCCCTGCGGCCAGCTGGTTGAAGCGGGCCGTATTGGAGGTGAGGTTGTAGAACAGCGAACCGTTGGACTGCAGCGTGACTTCTGCGCCCCAATCTGTGGTGATGACCCCGGCCGAGGCGCCCACGAGGGCATTGCCGGATGCGTCGGCGGTGCCGGTGTCGTCCTTGACATCGGCCAGTGCACTAACCGTCAGGGAATCCCCGTCTGGATCGCTGTCGGCTGTACCTGCGGTCAACACGTTGCCTGTCGACAGGAAGCTGCCCTCGCCGACAATAAAGATATCGTCGGTCGGTGTCGGCGTATCGTTGCTGGCTGAGATGTCGAGAGAGACGGATTGCTGCATTGCAGTGCCGCCGTCACCATCGGTGAGGTCCAGCGTGATCGCGCGGCTTGCCGCGGGTTGGTCGCTGGTGGTGGCATAGGCCAGGGCTTGCACAACGGCCTGCACCTGCGCTTCGCTGACCAGTCCGGCAAAGGCAACCGAAAGCGTGCCGGTGCCGCTGCTCAGCGTGCCCACATCGGTGCCGCCAACGCTGACGGTGCTGCCTGTGACGGCAACGCTGCCTGCGTTGTCGAGGGACAGCAGATCGCTTGCATCGCCGCTGTCGACAGCCGCGGTGAAGACCGCGCCGTCATAGTCCAGCCCGTCGACATCGACCAGCGTGACCGCATCGGCCACCAGCGTCGGCACGGCGGGTGCCGCATCAACCGCTTCGACATGTGTCGGAGTGACCTGAGCTGCCACGTCAATCTCGGTTGCGTCGTTGACCGGGGTGACGGTGACCGCAATCACGCCGTTGTCGCTCCGCGCGGCGCCGGTGTCATCGGTGACCGTGTAGCTGATCGTCGCCAAACCGTTGAAGTTGGCGGCGGGGGTGAAGCTGATAACGGTGCCGGTGACGGTGACAGTGCCTTCGGCTGCGGGAACGGTTGCAGAGACGATGACCGCGTCGCCGTCCACCTCGGTGATCAGCGATGCCACATCAAAGTCTGTGGTCGCGGCATCTTCCAGCACCGTCTGGGTGTCGTCTGCGGCAACCGGCGCGTCATCGACGGCGGTGACGGTGACAGTGACAGTGTCGCTGTCCAAGAGGGTGCCTGCATCGTCGGTGACGGTATAGGCGATCTCGGCGTTGCCGTTGAAGTTCAGGGCAGGGGTGAAGGTGATGGAGGTGCCCGAGAAGGTCACAGTACCCTGCGCCGCAGGGACGCTGGCGGCCGTGACCGAATAGGTTTCGCCATCCACCTCGGTGACGAAGGGCGTCACGTCGATGATCACGGCAGTGTCTTCAGCGGTGGTATCCGTACCGGCAGCGGCATCGGGCGCATCGTCTACGGGGGTGACCCCGATGTTGACCACCTGTGTGACGCTTGCCATCTGATCGTCTGTGATGGTGACCGTGAAGCTGTCGAAGCCGCTTGTGTTGGTATCGGGTGTGTAGGTGTAGTCACCCGTCACGGCGTCAATTGTGACGATTCCATTGGCAGGCCCGTCGTCTATTTCCACGCTGTAAGCAATCGTGCTGCCTGCATCCACATCGGTTGCGACCACGGTGCCACTGACTGCAGTATCCTCGTCCGTTGTCACAGTGAGATCGGAGTCTGCCACTGTCACGACGGGCAGGTCGTTCGTCCCTTCCAGTTCGAACCGCAAGGAGCCAGTATCGCTTAGCCCTCCGGCGTCGGTGACTGTGAAATTCGCCAAGACAATCCCTGTCTGTCCGACGGCGAGCGATTGATAGGCCTCTACCGAAGCATCGAGGGTGAAGGCACCCGTTGCGGAATTGTAGCTGACACCGCCTGCGGCAATGTCGGCCAATGTGACACCATCAAGCGTTATACTGTCGAAGGAGAGCGAAGTGAGATCGACGTTGCCGTCCTCGTCCTGAACGATCGTGCTCAGTTCGACCTGTCCCGGCTCCAGCATTCCGGACACAGTGGTAAACGTCACGTTGAAGCTGGAGTCTTCATCCAAGCTGCCTTCTGAAAGGTCGAATTCGTCCGCCGCAACCGGCGCCTCGTTTACATCGGTTACGGTCAGGCTAAAGGCGGCGGAGTCGTCCGACCCCATACCCAGCGTGGCGTCATCTACCAGAACCGTTACGTCATAGACCCCGTCGCCGCCGAAGTCGTCAGGCGCTTCGAAGTTGGGTGAAGTCCCGTTGAAGTGCAGCTCTGGTCCCGATGTGCCCATCACAATTGTGAAGCGACCGGCATCGTCTCCCGCGAGGCTCAGTCCCTCGGTTCCCAGTGCATCGTCGGTGATGGTGATATCCGCCACCTTGACGCCACCGGTCAGATCCGTGTTTTCCGCAATCGTGACGACGGTGTTGTCGAGCGCCACCTCGGGTGCCTCGTTTACATCCGTCAGGTCGACCGAAATCGTGCGCTCGCTGAAGTTGCCCAGTGGATCGGTTGCCCGGACTGTCACTTCGTATGTGCGATCGGCACCGGTGTCAGTCGGCATTTCAAAATCAGGCGCAGAGACAAAGCGCAGGACATTGTCCTCTCCGATTTCAAAGGCCGCAGCATCATCGCCGCCAGTGATCGTGAAGACGATAGAGGCATCGTTGCTGTCCACGTCTGTCGCATCCAGCAGCACAACCGTGGTCTGGTTCTCTGCCGCAGACTGCGCCGCGTTGGTCTGGATCACCGGTGGCGTATCGTCGGCCACGAGGATGTCGATTGTGAAATCGGTGCTAGCCGTGCTGCCATCCTCGCTGGTGGCTTGCACGGTGATCAGGTGGCTGGTCTGGGTTTCAAAGTCGATGCCGGTGGCACCGGGTTCATCCGACAGGGTCACCGCGCCAGAAACGGCGTCGATTTCGAACCGGCCGCCCGCGTCGTCGGTCAGCGCATAGGTCACCCCGTTAAGAGTCGCGTCGCCGTCAACCGACAGTGCCATCAGACCGACATAAGTGCCCGCGGCCGCAGATTCCGAAATCTCGTTCGGGGTGAGCATGTCGTCATCGGCAGGTGCGGTTACGTCGAACTCATCCAGATCGTTGATGGTGATCGTGAATGTTGCCGGAGCGCTTGCCGCCCCGTTCTGTGGCGTTGCGGTCACCTCGATGGTGTAGCTGTCGCCGCCGGAGGCTTCGCGATCAATTGTCGCGCCAGTGGCGACGCTGACGGCACCATTCGCGCTGTCGATTTCGAACAGGCCCATGCCGGTGCCACCGGTGATGGCATAGCTCAGCGGAGCCGCAGTTACATCGGCGTCTGTCGATTGTGCAGAGATGCCCACGAGCGTTCCGGCTGTGGCGTTCTCGTCCACGTTGCCTTCGCCCATCGCGGTTGGGTCTGCATCGACGGGCAGGGTGGTGATGTTGTCATCCACATCTGCAACGTTGATTGTCACCTGCTGGGTGCCCGTCCCGCCGTTCTGATCGTCCGTCAGGATTGTCAGGACATGCTGGCCGCCGCCCACTGCTTCGGCATCAAGCGACATGCCATCCGCGAGTGAGATTTCGCCTGTGGTCGCGTCAATCTCGAACAGGCCATCGTCGTTGCCCGCGTTGATCGAGAAGACAAGTGTATCGCTGTCGTCGAGGTCTGTCGCTGTTGCGGTCGTGATGACCTCAAGCGCGTCGATATCCTCGTTCTGGGTGACGGTTACATCGCCTGCGGCGACGGGGCTGTCGTTGGTCCCGGTGATGGTGACGGTGATGGTCTGAGTGGTGGCTGCCGTGTCGGTGCCAGAGGCGTCGTCGGCTGTGACCTCATAGGCCAGCACAAGGGTTTCGCCGTCTGCGAGGAATTCAAACGCATTGTCGCCTGCTGTCCCCGAAGTGAAGCCCCAAGTCAGATCCGACCCTGCGCCATCGGCGTCAACGGTGTAGAGAGCCGCGAAGCCGGAGGTCGCGCCGCTTGGGCCGAAGCCGAGCATGCCCTTCAGTGCCGTCGCGGTCGGTGTCGAGTCACCCGCGTAGCTGCCCGATACCGCAACATCCGTTACGCTGAGCGTCACGTTGTCGATGAGATCCTCATCGGTGACACTCAGGTCGCCGGTTGCGGTGATTGTGCCGTCAAGCACGCCATCGGCCGCTTCGAAAACATCCGCGCCATCCTGGCCAGCAGCGGCAGAGATCACCGGGCGGTCGTTGCTGCCGACAATCTGGATGAGCACTGTCTGCGAAACAAAGGCACCGCTGTCGTCAAAAATACGGATCTCGTATTCTTGCGGGCTGCTACCCAGCGCTTCGCCCTCAGCAAGAGCGTTCAGCTGTGCATCGGGGATTGTGAAGCCCACACCGACGCTGCCTGTCGACACATTTCCGCCGGACGGCGTGAACGAGATCGTACCGGCATAACCAGACTCGGCAGGGATGAAGGCGAAGTTCGGCGTGCCGACGCTGTCTGCATCCTCGTAAGAGATCGTAGTGTTTGCGGTCACTGCCGTGCCTTCGGCATCCGGGCGTTCGCCGCTTGCCTCCAGCTGTTCCTTGGCGGTGATTGTCAGGCCGGGAACCACGCCAACGACAACGGGGGTGTCGTTCGCGCCGGTGACGTTGATGGTCAGCGGCGTTTCGGTGAACAGCCCCAGATCGTCGGTTGCGCGCAGATCGGTAGAGATCACGGGGGCCTCACCGGCGCGCAGGGCGTCGATACCAGCATCGTTGACGTCAAAGACATAGCCGCCCGTGGTTTGCACGGTCAGCGTGCCCAGCTCGATCAGACCAGCGCCCGCGGTGGTACCGACGGTATCGGCTGTGCGGTCGTAATAGAACGTCTGGCTTGTCTCACCTTCCACAACTGTTTCACCCGCAATGGTGAACTCTGGCACGTCGCCGGTGTCGCGGTCACTGGCCGTGGCCGTACCTGTCAGATCTGGAATGCTGTCGGCTGCGACCGTATCAACGACGCTGCCCGGAGCGATTGTGTCGATTTCCGGCGTGTCATTGGCAGGATTCACGGTGACCGTCATCGTTGTCGGGTTGGCGCCATCGTCGTCGTAGACCAGGACATCAAATTCGACCACGATCG
Organism: Pseudosulfitobacter sp. DSM 107133; assembly: GCF_022788695.1. Lineage (NCBI taxonomy): Bacteria > Pseudomonadati > Pseudomonadota > Alphaproteobacteria > Rhodobacterales > Roseobacteraceae > Pseudosulfitobacter > Pseudosulfitobacter sp. DSM 107133. The sequence goes on along the minus strand of NZ_CP085155.1, from coordinate 550,538 downwards.
GGGCGCCTGCGGGGGCCGCGTTGATTGCCGTGCTGTTTACTTCGAATGTGTAATTGCCGTTATTGTACAGTTTCAGTACGCCGTATGGGCTGGTAAGCGTCTCAAACCCGCCACCTGCATCCGAGCCGCTCGAACTACCACCGCCGAGGCTGTAGAACAGATCTGTGTCATCCTCGTCCACATCGGTTGCAACGAAGGTGCCCGCGACATCACCAAAGGTGTCATCTGCGCTAGTATCGGCGTAGGTGACAAGGTTAGCAGCGCCCAGAACCGGCAGGTCGTTCGCACCTGTCACGGTCAGGGTGAGCACCCCGTCATCCGAGGCACTTGCGCCGTCGGTCAAGGTAAAGCCGAGCTCCAGCGACAGCGTGTCGCCTGCATCCAGGCTTTGGTAGAATGCGGCTGTCCCGTCTACAGATATTTCATTCGTCAGGCTGTCATAGCTCAGACCGAGGGTGGCAAAGGTTTCGGACATGCCGTTCACCATCGCCGTGCCCGCAAAGCTGATCGAGGACAGGTCGATGTTGCCATCGGGATCGCTGCCGAACTCTGCGAGAGAGATCTCGCCCATGCCTGCGGTGCCATTGACGATGGGAATGTCGATATTCAGGTCTTCGGCCAGGGAGGGCGCCGCTGTAAAGTCATTTGCAGTCGGCGTATCGTTGCTGGCTGAGATGTCGAGAGAGACGGATTGCTGCATTGCAGTGCCGCCGTCACCATCGGTGAGGTCCAGCGTGATCGCGCGGCTTGCCGCGGGTTGGTCGCTGGTGGTGGCATAGGCCAGGGCTTGCACAACGGCCTGCACCTGCGCTTCGCTGACCAGTCCGGCAAAGGCAACCGAAAGCGTGCCGGTGCCGCTGCTCAGCGTGCCCACATCGGTGCCGCCAACGCTGACGGTGCTGCCTGTGACGGCAACGCTGCCTGCGTTGTCGAGGGACAGCAGATCGCTTGCATCGCCGCTGTCGACAGCCGCGGTGAAGACCGCGCCGTCATAGTCCAGCCCGTCGACATCGACCAGCGTGACCGCATCGGCCACCAGCGTCGGCACGGCGGGTGCCGCATCAACCGCTTCGACATGTGTCGGAGTGACCTGAGCTGCCACGTCAATCTCGGTTGCGTCGTTGACCGGGGTGACGGTGACCGCAATCACGCCGTTGTCGCTCCGCGCGGCGCCGGTGTCATCGGTGACCGTGTAGCTGATCGTCGCCAAACCGTTGAAGTTGGCGGCGGGGGTGAAGCTGATAACGGTGCCGGTGACGGTGACAGTGCCTTCGGCTGCGGGAACGGTTGCAGAGACGATGACCGCGTCGCCGTCCACCTCGGTGATCAGCGATGCCACATCAAAGTCTGTGGTCGCGGCATCTTCCAGCACCGTCTGGGTGTCGTCTGCGGCAACCGGCGCGTCATCGACGGCGGTGACGGTGACAGTGACAGTGTCGCTGTCCGAGAGGGTGCCTGCATCGTCGGTGACGGTATAGGCGATCTCGGCGTTGCCGTTGAAGTTCAGGGCAGGGGTGAAGGTGATGGAGGTGCCCGAGAAGGTCACAGTACCCTGCGCCGCAGGGACGCTGGCGGCCGTGACCGAATAGGTTTCGCCATCCACCTCGGTGACGAAGGGCGTCACGTCGATGATCACGGCAGTGTCTTCAGCGGTGGTATCCGTACCGGCAGCGGCATCGGGCGCATCGTCTACGGCGGTGACCCCGATGTTGATGGTGATCGCGTCCAATCCGCCCTGTCCGTCAGTCACATTGATAATGAAACTGTCGGGGCCGTTGGTGTTTGCGTCGGGGGTATAGGTGTACTCACCTGACGTCTCGTTGATTGTCACCGATCCGTTCGCCGCATCGGTGCCGACAGCATAGGTCAACGTGTCGCCATCGCGGTCAGCGGCCACGACGGTACCGGTGAACGGCACATCCTCATCGGTTGTCGGCGCATTGTCCGTGGCAACCTCGTCGATCACGGGCGCGTCGTTTGTGCCGGTGATGGTGACGGTCAGTACCTGCGACGCGGTGCCGTCAAATGAGGCGACGGTGATCGTGTCGTCGATGCTTTGGCCGACGCCCAGATCCTGTACCACATCCAACGCGTTGTTGAGCGTGTAGGTCCAGTTGCCTGCGGTATCTACTTCGAAGGTGCCATAGGCGTTGTCGCCCGCGGTGCCCGCTGCAATCGCGCCAAAGGTGCTTTCGCCGGTGTCAGGATCGGCAATGGTGATCTGGCCGCTGGCGGTCAGATCCATCGCGTCTTCTGCGACTGTGCCCGTGGCAGTACCTGCGATTGTTGGTACGTCGTTGGTGCCGTTGATGGTGATGACGACATTTTGGGTGTCGGTTGCACCTGCGCTGTCGGTGGCCGTCAACGTGTAGGTCAGCTCAAGCGATTGCGTTGCGGTCAGGTAATCGAAAGCCTCCATTCCGCTGTCAAAGGTCCAGGTGACCTGTTCGCTTGTTTCGGTGGCATCTAGGTCACCCGCGACGCTCAGCATCGCCTGAAGCGTGGCATTGTCGAGTGTGCCCGCGCTGCCGGAGGTGACGGCAACCGAAATCCCGTTGACCGAGACAGTGTCGCTCAGATCGACATCGCTCAGCGTCAGGGTGCCGGAGGCCGTCAGACCAGCGTCAGTCTCGGCAAGGGTGTCGGCGTTGCTGTCGCCCATGCCGGTCAATCCCAATGTCGGGCTGTCGTTGGTGCCGGTCACGGTAAAGGTGACATCCTGCGTGGTCACGCCGTCGGTGTTGCCGTCGTCGATGGTCACGGTGAACGTCAGCGCCAGCGCTTCGCCGTCTGCCAGGAAGTCGAAGTCAGCATCATTGATGTCATAGGTCCAGTCGACGGAGTTCGCCACCGTCTGGGCCATGTTCGCGGCAACGACGCTGGCCGCGTCGATCGCAAAGGTGCCGGTGGCACCGCTGTAGCCGACAAGAGCATCACCATCGAGTGTGGCCGAAGCAAAGGCACTGGTGACGGTGTGTGTATCCGCAGTGATTGCGGGATCGCCTGCCGCAAGTGTCGAGACATCTGCATCGTCAAAGCTGATCGATCCGGTCAGCTGCTGCGTGGTTGCGGCAGCCGTCGCGTCGGTATCCAGATCTTCGGTCACGGCGGTTGTGCCGCTGACGACCACATTCGCCGGGGCGTCATTGACGCCGGTAAAGGTGATCACGATGGGACGGGAGGTTTCCAGATCGCCGTCGGTGATGGCAACCTCATAGGACTGGGTAAAGACTTCGCCTTCGGCCAGGTTCTGCAACACGGCGTTACTGATGTTGAACGAATAGAAGACCGAGCCATCGCTGCCACCCGAAGGCGCCAGGGAACCGGCCGAGAAGGTACCGACATAGTCGGCCAGCGAGGCGGCACCGTCTCCGGTGCCCTCAACTGCGGTGACCGTCACCGAAAGTGCCGCTGTATCGGTGGGCTCGATGTCATTGAAAGTGATGGCCCCGTTCAGGCTGGTGGTGCCGTCTTCAGTGATGTCGGCCTCAAAGTCTTCGGTATTGACGATATAGGGTGCGTCGTTCACCCCATTCACGCGCACAACGGTGGTCAGCGGCGTGTCGACAAAGGTTGTCCCGTCGGGCGAAGTGGTGCGCACGGTGTAGCTGAGCGTAACGTCAATGAACGCCCCGTCATCAAGTGCGTCGAAGACGGCGGCGTTGCGGTTGAAAGTGACCACATCACTGTCGGACGTCAGACCGCCAAAGGCAGCTTCGACGTCGGCAGCAGCATAGCCCGCGGGCAGCGAGCCGCCAACAGAGATCGACGGTGTGCCGGTGGTGCTGCGGGTATCGTTGGTGTCCAGCTCTTCATCGACGTTGGTTACCCAGATTTCCGAGGTGGTATCCACGCCCGTGCCCAGCAGGTTGACGGTGACGTCATCGGCAAGGCTGGGGCCAGTGGCCGCGCCATCTTCAATGACCAGCGAGTCACCTTCGTCAAAGCTGTTTTGCGTGTCAGCGGTGATGGTTGGCGCGTCGTCGCTGCCGGTGATCGTGATGGTGACCGGGCGAACGGGCGAAGTGTCCGGCTGGTTGTTGATGTCGCCGCCGCCGCTGGCGCTGTCGTCTTGCGCAGAGACGTAGAACACCAATGTCAGTGTTTCACCCGCACCAAGGAAATCAACCTGGGTATCGGCCAGGCTATAGGTCCATTCGATCGTGTCGTTGTCGGTGCTGTTGTCGACCGAAAAGGCGTTTTCAAGCGCGGCCAGCAATGCGGGGTTGCTGATGGTCCCGGCAGAGGACGGAGTCCCTCCGTTGTTGGTCCCGTTCAGATCCGTCCAGGTTACCGTATCAAGATAAGCGTTCGGTGTGTGTGTGTCACTGGCATCTCGATCGGAAATGGTCAGCGTGCCATTGGTTTCCAAGTTGCCCATAACAAGCATATCGGATTCCGTCACGGCGCCGGTGTCGCTGTCGCCCGCGCCAATTTGTACAGAGGGGAGATCATTCGAACCGGTGACCGTGACAGTCACGGTTTGGGTGTCGGTGGTGGTGGTGTCATCGCTGGTGATTTCATAGGCCAGCGTCAGGACCTCGTCTTTGGCCAGATAGTCGAACAGGGTCGATTCAGCGCTGAAGTTCCAGGTTGCCTGGTTGGACCCGTTGCCGGATGCGTCGTTGGTCAGCGTGCCGTTTGCAATCTCGACAAGAGCTTGCAACGTTGCATCATCAATCGCGCCAAATTCGCCCAGTACACCCGAGGCTGTGACGCCGGTGACGGTGGTTGTCACGGTTTCATTGCCGTCGACGTCCGAGATGGTCAGCGTATCGCTGGCAGTGAGGGTGCCGCTGCCTTCGGTGACCGCGCCGGTGATGCCGTCACCGGTTTCAACCGTGATGGTGGGTGCATCATTGCTGCCCGCGACCGTTACGGTCACGTCGATTTCGTCAAAGCCGCCCAGGCCGTCGGCCACGCGCACGGTGAATACATCGTTGACGCTTCCGCTATCGTCAAGCGCCTGCGTCGCCGCGAATGAATCGCCCAATGTGTAGGTCCACGCACCCATATTGGTCAGCGTCAGCGTGCCGTATGTGCCGATAACCTGCGCTGAGGTGGCTGGATTCGCTGTTGTGAGGGCGCCGGTATCGCCGTCCACGATGGACCAGATTTTGGCATCGTCATCGGTGGTGGGCGCATCGGAATCGACATCCGTCACAGTGAACGAGCCGGAAGCAGACGCGTCGCCTGCGACCCCGTCACCGATTTCTGTGACATCGGTATCTGGCAGGGCATCGGCGGTGACCACCGGGGCGTCATTGGTGCCGGTGATGTTGATGGTGACGGTTTCGGTGTCTGTGCCGCCGTTGCCGTCAGCAACCTCGACCTCGAAGGTTTCCGAGACGGATTCCCCCTGGTACAGCGCATCGACCGCGGGCGACTCGTTCGCCAGCGTAAAGGTCCATGCGCCGGAGGCGTCGACGCTGAACGTGCCGTAGGTGCCGATGATTTCGCCGCCCATGCCGATGATTTGCATGCCACTCACATTGGCCGACCACGTCAAGTCAGTATCGTCTGCATCCACGTCGCTGGCGGTAAAGCTGCCCGTTGCGGAAGGCGTGCCCGCGCTGGCAGCGTTTTCGCTGTCAACACCAGCTTCGACGACTGTCCCCACCGCTTCGACCACGGTGATTTCGGGCGCGTCGTTGCTGCCTGTAATGTTAACGGTAAGTGTCTGTGTTGCTTCGTTTTCTGCACCACCCGTGCGGTTGGCAATGGTGTAGTTGAAGGTTTCCGAAGTCAGATCGCCGCCGTCCAGCGCCTGGGTGTCTGCGTCCAGATCGTTCAACTCGTAACGGTAATCGCCGGTCGCTGTGACATAAAGCGTGCCATAGGTGCCTTCGATCGCCGCTTCGTTCGAAAGCATACCGCTGTCAAAGGTCAGATTGCTCTGCGCATCACTTCCTGCGGAGCCCTTGGTGATTAGCAAATCAGCCGTTTCGCCGTCATCCGCATCGGCCCAGTTCATACCCGACACGTTCAGCGAGCCGGTTGCGTTTGATGTCCCGGGGATGCCGTCACCAGCCTCGACCACACCACCAACGGTACTGGCGGCGGCGATGGTTGGCACGTCGTTGCTGCCGGTAACAGTGATCGTGACGACCTGCGTGTCGACGCCTGCCGCGGTGCTGCTGTCGGTGGCCGTCAGCGTATAGGCCAGCTCAAGAGTTTCACCTTCGTTAAGGAAATCGAATGCGCTTGTGGCAGTGATGCCCGCGCTGAATTTCCAGGTGAAATCGGATGGTGCGGATTCAGCTGCTGCCATTGCATCGGTGGCAGTGCCGGGAGTGCCGGATGTACCGTCACCCGCGACAACCTGCATGAAGCCAAGCAAGTCGGTGCCCTCGAGCGGATTCGTCCCGGTGAAAGTGCCAGAAGTTGCGACCGAGGTGACCTCAACGACAACGGTATCGGTGGCGTCTGTGTCCGCGACGCTCAACGTGCCTTCGGCGGTCAACGTCTGGTCCGCCATCGACGGATCAACAACTTCGGTTACGCTTGCGCCAATCTCTGTGCCAGAGATTACGGGCAGGTCATTTGTGCCTTCGATGGTGATGGTTACACGCTGTGTAAACGACTGTGCGGGCGAGGTGTTGGTCTCGGTGACGATCACGTCATAGGTCTGAACGATGGTCTCGCCTTCGGCCAATGCGTCAATGGTCGCCATTTGCGCGGCCGAAACACCGGCGGGCAGCGGGGCGCCGACGTTGAAGTTCCAGGCGACTGTACCGGCGCCGTCACCGGTGATCGGATCATCGAAACCAGCCGAGAAGAAGCCAAGGAAGCCGCCCGACCCGGTGGTCGAGATGTTGGAAACCGTGACCGAATGGGTGTTGCCGGTGTCGTCGTCGGTGACGGTAAAGGTGCCGTCTGTCCCGAAGGGCACGGCGTTCTCGCCCGCGCCATCAGCGCGTTCCTTGACGGTGTCGGCGTCGGTGTTCGGACCTGCGCCCAGCTCTGGCGCATCATTCAGATCGTTCAGGTTGAAGGTCAACGTCGACAGGGTGATGTTGCCTGCGTTGTCGGTCCCTGCGACCTCGATCACGATAGATGGATTTTCCTCGCGGTCAAAAAACGCGCGTGCGGCCTCGTTGTCGCTGATCCGCAGCGTCAGGCCATCGAATTCGACATGAGTGTTGATTTCTCCCATACCTGAAAGGGCATAGGTGGTGCCGTCGGTACCGTCGAGCGTCACCAGATCAATCGCGCCAGCTGTCGCTTGCGCCTGATCGGGGATCTCGTCGAAGGCGACTGTCGCGGTCTGCGCGGCGGATGTGTCGGTATCAATGGCAGTCTCGGTGGTGATCGGCGACCCCATGCTCAGCACGTTGCCCGCAGCGTCAGCGGCATCGGTTACGGTCACTTCAATGTCGGCCAGATCAACGTCTGTGTCGGCCACGTCATAGGTCAGGGTCAGCGCGGTGCCGTCAACGGACCAGCTGCGCGCGACGGTTGCGCTTTCGGTCAGGCCGGTGCCTGCGGTAAAGATGGCAATGGACGGATCTGTAGCGGTGTCCATTTCTTCCGAGAAGGTGATGGTCAGCTCAACGGTCCCGCCAGTATCGGCATCAAGAATCGTGCCGTCCACGCCGGTGCCACCTGAAATCGCGGCAGAAACCACGGTGGGCGCAGTGTAATCCGCCGAGAAGGAATTAATAGGAGCAGGGGATGTCGTGTTGCCGGCCGTGTCTGTGGCCACGATCGCAGCCGAAAGTGCGCCGTCACCCAGGCTTACGGACTCTGCTGTGTTCAGCGTCACGGTGCCGTTGCCGGAAACCGCTTTGACCACATCGCCAGCCGTGCCGGTGATGGTCAGTTCGGCAGCGGTGTTCGTGTCAAGTCCGCTCACGCTGATCGCGACGGTTTCAGTGCCGCCGTAAACTTGATCACTGCCAGCGTTCACAAAGGCAATCGAAAGGTCGTCGCCAACATCTGCATCGGTGTCAATGGTGACGGGAAGCCCCGCTGATGCCGTGCCGATGTTGCCGGCCGCATCGGTTGGGAGGGCGGCAACGCTATACACAGCATCGGTCAGAATGTTTGCCGTGATTTCTGCCAGACCGTCGGTTTCGGTGCCCGTGACTTCATAGGCCGCCGAAATTGTAGCGCCGCCCGCGTTTTGATCAATCAGGGTTACAAATTCGCCAGCGCTCAGGCCGGACACATCGACCGAAAACGTCGGAGTCGTGTCGTTGGTGGTGTCATCGTTGTTAATATTGCTGTCAGAGGTCGCCAGCAGATCGGGCACGCCCGGTGTTGCGGGTGCTGTGGTGTCCAGCACGATGTCGAGGTCGCTGGTTGCCACAAGGACAGCCGGGGCGCCACCGTCATCGGTGATATCGCCAGTGTAGCCTGTCACCTCAAGATCGGCTTCGTCATCGGACGCCCCGACGGTGTAGGTGTAGGTCAGCGTGTTGGTGCCAGAGCCGCTGTCATAGGTCGCGCTACGCGGACCGGTCAGGGTCAGCGCGGACAAGTTTTCTGTCACGACTTCGTCAAAGGTCACGGTAAAGGTGATGGTTTCACCCTCGGCAAAGAGGCCGTCACCGTCTGCGGTGACGGTCCCTACGGGGGCAACGTTGGTCACATTGAACTGGACCGCTTGCGAGGTGAAAGCACCCTCGGCATCGGTCGCGCGAACGGAAATTGCATAGGTGTTGTTGGCGCCGTCATCTGTGGGATTTTCGAAATCGGGGGCTGCACTAAAGCTAACTTCGCCGGTGCTTGAATCGATCGTGAATTTGCCATCGTCAACGCCGCCATCGAAGGAATAGGTAATCCCGGCATCTGCGGCGCCACCATCATCTGTGGCTTGCGCGTCAAAGACCACGCCGGTTTCACCTTCGGCGACGCTGATCGGGCTGGCCACTGTGCCGAAATCGGGGGCATCGTTGGTGATTGTGGCACCAGCGACACCATCATCGGCGCCAAATGCCGTCATGCTGACCTCGTCAGGGGCTTGCGCCAGCAAGGACACGCTTTCACCGCCGCTGCGTTCCCAATAAATCACTTCGATCGTGTGGGTACCTGCCGAAAGGTTGACCGTCGAGGTGTCGTTCCAGCCGCCCGGAACGCTGCCTGGGTCACTTTCATCAAAGCGCGAATTGATCTCTACTCCGTCGATGATCAGGATGATCCCGTCATCGGCCGCAATCTGGAAATCCCAGTCGCCGACTTTTGCGGGTGATACGTTGAATGTTCCGGTATAGCGGACCGCAAAGTCATCGACGCCGGGGGACAGAATGCTGACATAATTTACATGGCCATCGGACCGAGTCGCTTGGCCGGTTCCGTCGAAGATCAGCGCGCGGGCGTCGGCATTGCTGTCAATAACGGTCGTCGCATTTGCGGTGACATATTCGTAATAGAAACCATTGGTACCTGTGGATGTGACGGCCATGAGAGTGCTCCTGTCGGGAATTTCTTATTGGGTTTATCTGGGTGCAGCGCGCTATTGAGCGGGCGAAGTGGCGGGTCCGGGGCATGCGTGCAGCGACCGGAATTGAATTTCTGTTTTGGAACGGCGGACGGGCGCGCGCGTTGCGTTGCCGCAATGCAGGTTCCCTGTATTCGGACAAGATTTCCGAATTGCAGAGTCCCGCCCTGAGAAGACAGCGTGAATTAGGATTTTCGGGATTTGTAGAAGCGCCACACGCGCGAAACTTAAATACACAAATGCCTCTTTCTTGAAACACGCGACAAAAAATGATCCGGCGGAAACTGGTCTCCGCGCGGGTAGATGCAAAATGACATGCAAGCTAACTTGCATACGGGAGACATTGCAAAATCATCGCCTGACACGTGTGCCAACGATTGGTCGTGCAGATGAATACCTGCGCGCGCCATACTTCTGTAAATTTCGGTGGGGCCCCCCCAACCTGCGTAATATCTGCTCGGAGACTGCCTCAAGGTCAAGATTTTTTTTTTAGTCTTTTCAGTAAATTATATCTTGACCGCCTATCTGAAGTGCCCAGAAATGACTGGCGAATTGATAATATCTTTTTTGGAAACAATGACTTATTTTCTTCTTCGGCCACTCCACCTGTGGCAGGTTGTGAAGGTAGGTCGATTAAAAAAAGTTGATTTCTAGATTGCAATGTTCTCGTTAAAGTAGCAAAATTACAATTTAAAGCAGAGTAGAAAAGCATTGATAATAACAAGCTTCTTTTGGTGAATCCGAAGTGTCGATTTAGAATGACCTCTTTTTGTCTATACTCACGGTGTTTTTTTGAATGATTTTCCCCAAGGCTGTTAGCGATATATGTCAGGTTCAACTACTGATTCCGGCTTTGAGCACAATTGGCCCCTCGTCGGCTCAGGGTCCTGACTCTAGAATAGTCAGCAGGTCTTTCTAACCTTGCGGTTGAGCCTAAGATGAATGGGTCCAGACCCTGGCCATGCTTGGCATGTAGTGCTGGGCAACCTGTGAGAATGTATTTATTCCAATCCCTTTACCACGCCCCTTGCACCGTTTCTGTTCAACGCCCTGCCGGATGATGAAGCAGAGGTAAAATTGATAACTCTGTCAGGGCAAAGGGAAGCTTTAAGACCAGCCGCTGGGCAATGTGACATTGGAGTTTGGGTGGATTGGTCGCGGCTATTTTGCTGTCAATCGCAAAACCAGCAGCCTGGTCGGTGCGGCGCATAGGGTTCAGATAGCAGAATAGTTGTGTCGGGACAGAACAGTCCCGTTCAAACGCGCCTGGAAAGTCGCAGGAGCCGCCATGAACGGCACCTGCCTGTGTTCAGGTGTCAGCCCCAGGTCATTTCGCCTTTGGCCACCTTGGCGCCTATCTCAAGCGCCACGTCCAGACCGGCATCGGGATAGCGCTTTTTCATCGCCGCGATCAGTTCGCCGCTGTCTTTCGCCTTGGCGAATTCTTCCTCGTAGGCGATCAGGTAATCGCGCGAGAATGTCACGCCGGACAGGTCGGTGGGCCAGTCATCCGTCATATGGCCGGGCACGACGATCTTTGGGTTGCGTGCGATGATGGCATCAAGCGCGGCGACCCATGCGGCGCGGTCTTCGGGTTCGGGCACATCTGCGATCCACAGGTGCAGCCCGCCAAAGACAAGCACGCCACCAAAGACCGCTTCAAGCGAGGGCACCCAGTGATAGCGGCGGTCGTGCATGTCATTGATGGTGACGATGTCAATTTCTTCGCCATCGACGGTCAGCGTCGAGACGTCCGAGGCTTCGGGCATGACCACATCTTCGACCGATTGCGGGCCGTTGTCACCCAGTTGCGGGCCCCGTGCCTCGATCTTGCCGGCCACATTCGCCTTGATCGCGGCGACAGTGTCGGGGGCCGCAATGACGCGGGCGTCGGGGAAGGCGGCCTTGATCGGGGCAAGGCTGAAATAATAGTCGGGATCGTTGACGCTGACATAGATCGTGGTCAGCGCCAGCCCGGTTGCCTTGATGGCATCGGCGACGGCCTGACCGTCTGACAATGTGAAACCCCCGTCGATCAGCACGGCTTCGCTGGTGCCTTTGACCAGAACGGGCGCGCGCAAAAAGCCGTTTTCACCGGCGGGGAAGAATTCCCAGGTCAGGTTGGTTTGGGCCAGAACGGGCAGGGGCAGCATGGTTGCCGCAGCACCTGCGGCGAGCGTTGTTTTCAATACGGTTCTACGGGTGAGCATAGTGTGTTTCCTTGTTTTGGTTGCAGGGTCGCGGGGGAAGCTCAGTCGAGTCTGAGCCCGTCGCCCTTGAGGATAAGAAGCGTCTTGTCGGGCATGATATTCAGGCGGCGCGCAAAGCGGTCAAAAGCGTATCGCTCTGCCCGTACAGCGCATTGGAGGAAACGACGCGCGCCTGTGCGCCGTGGCCCAGAACAAGCGTGGGCACGCCCTGTGCGCCGAGGCGGCGCATTTCGGCCTGTGCCGTCCGGGTGCGGCTGTCGTTGAACGCGCGCAGCTCTTCATCGGGGTCGGCAAAACGCGCGGCGGCGGCATCCAGCCCCAGTTCACCCAGAACGGCGGCGATCACCGAGGCATCGCCATTGTCGCGCCCTGCGACATAGCGGGCGTGCTGGATGGCGTTCAGGGTTTCAATCTCACGCGCGGGGGCCGTCAGGTGCACGGCGCTGAGCGCCAGCGTTGCGGGGCCGGAATCAACGTTGCCCTTGCCGTTTTCAAGCAGGTTCTTGCGATAGGCCGTGCTGAATTCCTGCCCTGTCAGCTGGGCGATGCGCTGGTCAGCTTCCCATGCATGTTGGGCAAAGCCGGCATTCATCGCAAAGGCCCCCGCACCGGCAAACAGGCCAGAGGGCAGGGCGGTAACCGTGATGTCGTCTTGTTGCATCAGGGTCTTGATCGCGGGTTCGGCACCATAGCACCAGCCGCAAAGGGGATCAAAAAGATAGGTAAGTTGGATCGTGCCGGACATAGGGGGCTCTTGCAAATGAGGTTGGGGAGAGGGGCGTTGGCCGGGTGCCAACGCCGGATCGCGGTTAGTAACCGACGGTGAACCGCTGGCGGATATGTTTGGGGGCTTCGATTTCGTCCACCATGGCGATGGCGTAATCTTCAAAGGAAATGCTCGACCCGTCTTCGGTGCTCAGCAATGCATCCTTGCCCAGCCGAAAGTTGCCGGTGCGCGCGCCCGCGATGAACATTGCCGAGGGCGACAGGAAGGTCCAATCAATGTCATCAAGGCTGCGCAGATAGTCCAGCGTGGCGGCACCATTGGTGGCCTCTTCCTTGTAGGCATCGGGGAACTCGGGCTGGTCCAGCAGACGTTTTCCGGGGGCAACCTCCAGGCTGGCGGCACCGCCGACCACAAGATAGCGCGCGACACCTGCCTTGCGCAGGGCGTTGATGATGATTGAATAATCCGTGCCTGTGAAGCGCACCGAGCTGACAACGGCGTCATGCCCGGCCAGCAGAGGGGCAAGCGCCGCTTCGTCCTGGGCGTCGCCTGCAACGGCGGTCACGCCCGGCAGTTCCGCGATTTTTTCGGGTGCGCGCGCGATGGCTGTCACCTGATGGCCGCGATCCGAGAGTTCTTTGAGAATGCGCGACCCGGCATTGCCTGATGCGCCGATAAGAACAATTTTCGCCATTGTGTCCATCCTTGGGTGCGGTTGTGTGATATAGTCTATGTTCTAGACCTTGCTGATATTTCACATATATTGTGCCAAGAAATCGACGCAAGACGTCATCGGAACGTGATCAGGTCAGGTCAACCTGACCACCCAAGCCACTGACAAGGAGTAATGAAATTGAAGCCAGACAGCCGGAGCACGCTGCCATTTGTCTTTGAAGAACCCTGTCCAATCCGGGATGTTCTTGACCGGATCGGGGACCAATGGAGCCTGCTTATCCTGCAAGTTCTGGCGCAGGACACCATGCGCTTTAGCGCGATCCACCGCGCGATTGACGACATTTCAAAGCAGATGCTTTCAAAGACGCTGAAAGGTCTTGAGGAAGACGGGTTTATCCGGCGCACCGTCTATGCCGAGGTGCCGCCGCGTGTTGAATACGCGCTGACGGATCTTGGCCGCTCGTTCCTGATCCCGATGAAGGGGCTGATCGCCTGGGCGCAGGAACATCACCGAACGATCTGCGAGGCGCGCACAGATTACACCGTTCGGGCTGAAGCCTGAAACGGTGTGATCCGGCGCAGAGATGCGGGTGTTAGGCTCTGGACCCATTAATCTTACGTGCTCAGCGGCTATTTCACGAAATTTCAATGGCTTGGGGCGCGCAGCCAATAGTGGCTCTATTTGCAAGCGGCCCAAGCCGTTGAAATGAAGTGAAATCGCCGCCCGTCGCTCCAAAGGAGCGCTATATGATATTGGCACGCCTTCGGCGTGACGGGTTTGACGGATTTTCCCGCTGGATGCGTCACATCTGCTTGAAATAGAACCACTATTCCTGCGCAAATGCTCCTAACCAGCGAAAAAATCTGTCAAACTGAGCATGTAAGATTAATGGGTCCAGAGCCTAGGCTCAGCCGAAGCTGAGACTAATTGCCGATCACCTAGAACTGGCGGCTGAGCGACACCTTGATGACGCGGCCTTCGCCTTTTGCGCAGCCGTAGCCGTCGTAGCAGACCCCGTAGTAATCGCGGTCGAACAGGTTGCTGACGTTCAGATTCACATCAAAGTTGCGCGCCTCATAGGTCATGGCCATATCGGCGGTGGTGTGGCTGGGGGTTATGCGCAGGTTGTCCTGTGTCGAGTAGGATTCAGATGTGTAACGGATACCTGCGCCGATGGTCAGCCCCTGCACAATGGCCGATGCGTCATAGTCCAGCCACAGCGAAAGCTGGTGCATCGGGGCCATCGCATTTGCGTGTCCCAGCTTTGAAGCATCCGAAGATCTGGTGATTTCAGAGTCGAGATAGCCATAGCTTAGAATGCCCTGAAGGTTGGCTGCCAACCGGCCGCGCGCCTCGAATTCAAAGCCGCGCGAACGGACTTCTCCCACCTGTGTAAAGCTTGAGAATGTCGGATCGGAGAGATCGTAATCTTTTACATTCGTCTTGCGCAGGTCATAGATCGCGCCGCTGAACATCAGGGCATTGGTCGGCTGATAGCGCAGACCTGCCTCCCATTGGCGGCTTTTGGACGGGTTTAGCGTTTGGCCGGTTATGGTGGTGCCGACGTTCTGAATGAACCCTTCGGAATAGCCGATATAGGGTGTCAGCCCGTTGGCGAATTCATGGGTCACACCGATCATGCCGGTCGCGGCACTGTCGCTTTGGCTGCTGGTCGTGCCCGCCAGCAAGTCGGTGGCGTCATTCTCGAACCAGCTATAGCGCAGCCCTGCCGTGACCGCAGTGCCGTTGGAAAACTTCAGGTGGTCCTGCACATAGACGCCGGTTTCCTGATAGGTCGTGCGGTCGTGCGAGGACAGCGCCGGATCGGCCGCCGTGAAGTCAAAATTGGGGTTGCTGTAGGGCAGTGTGTAAATGGTGCCATCGTAATACTGTGTGACATCGACGCGGCTGTATTGGTAATCCAGCCCCGCGATCATACTGTTCTCGGCGCCAAACAACTGGGTTTCCCATTCGATGTTGTTGTCAAAGCCAACGGTGCGTGCGTCTTCGTCATTGCGGAAGGCGTAATAGTTCAAGCCCGCTGCATCTGCATAGCTGTAGTCGAGATGCGCGTAATCGGTTGTCTGGTGGGCGAACCGGACACGCTGGTTGTAGGTCAGACCGTCACCGAAACGATGGGTCAGCGCCCATCCCAGCGATTCCTGTGTGGTTTTGAAGTGGTTGTAATCCGATTGGCGATAGGCGTAGTCGTCGGGCAGCGGCCCGTAAGAGGCGTCAAAATCTTCGCCTGCCACTGGCGAGAAGATCAGCGGCGTTTTGGCATCGCGCTGAACATGGCCCAGCAGGGTCAGCGTGGTGTTTTCCGTTGGGGCCCAGGTAAAGCCACCCGCCAGAAACGCCCGGTCGTTGTCGGAACTGTCTACCTCGGTTTCGCCATCGCGCAGCAGGCCGGTCACCCGCGCCGCCATGGTGCCGTCGGCGCTGATGGTGTCGGACCAGTCGAAACCAACCTCGGCGGTGTTGTTGTTGCCATAGCTCAGGCGTCCTTCGGCCAGCCGGTCAAAGACCGGCCGTTTGGTCACAAGGTTCACCATGCCGCCCGCGTCGTTCGATCCGTACAGAACCCCGGCAGGGCCGCGCAGCACATCGACGCGGTCGATCATGAACGGATCGGTGGAAAAGGCGGAAAAGCTCAGCACTTTTTGCGGCAGGCCATCGCGGTACAGCGCGCTTGACCCCATATCGAAACCACGGATCGAAAACTGGTCAAACCGGTCATCGGTGCCCCAGGTCGATGCGTTGATACCCGGCACATAGGCAATCGCGTCTTCCACCTCGTCGGGGGCGCGGGTTTCAAGCTCGGTCGAGGTGACAACGGAAATCGACTGCGGAACTTCGCTGAGCGGCACGCCGGATTTCACCCCGGTTTCGGTGGCTGGCGCCAGATAGCCCTCAACGCGGCCTGAATAGTCCAGCTCATAGCGCAGCAGGATCGAGGGCAGTTCCATCGGCGCACTGTCCTGCGCCTGTGGGGTCTGGGCCGGTGCGGTTTGGGCCTGTGCGGTCTGGACCATCAGGGCCGCGCAGGACAATGCGGTGCAGCCTGCCAGAATGCCGGTCAGGGATTTGCGGGGGAAACGGGGGGCGGGGAAAACTGTCATCTCTGGTCCTGTCAAGCGGCGCATGTGTCATGCGGGGTATGCTGATGAAGAGATCAGCACTCGCCTGGGTCGGACCTGGGTGGGCGCAACTTACGGTTCTGCGGGCGGGTGTCAATCCGCTTTTGCACCCTGCAAGGCGCTTTGAAATTTCGGGGCAAGCCGCTGTGCCGCCCAAGGGATCGATAGCGGTGTTTGAAAGCTCATTGCGCCGGTTTCGTCTTCGTCTGCCCAGACCGAGCGAGCTTCTTGCGCAAGGGCGCTGGCCTGATAGGCGGGCAGTGCCTCGATCAGTTCGCGCCCCGCTGTGTCGCCCAGCCACAGGGCAAGATCACGATCAAACAGGTCGATCCGCTCCAGGCTGACCGAGAAATTGCCAGCCGCACTGGCCAGCGTTTCAAAGTCCTTGGGGATGTCAAACCCGAGTGCTGCCATAAAGCGGTTGGCCCCGTCGGCAGGGCCGTATCCAACCAGCTTGGTGCCCGCGACATGGACCACTGCGGCGCTGGCCCCGTCAAAGGCCGGGTATTGGGCGCGGGTGTCGGCCAGCACGGCGTCAACATCGGCAATGACCGCTTCGGCGCGGTCCTGTCGGCCCGTGGCGCGGGCGATCAGGCGCAGTTCTTCTTGCCAGGGCGCACCCCAGTCGGGGTAGCCCGTAGGGGGGCCAACCACGGGGGCGATACGCGACAGTTGTTCATATGTGGCCCCGTCCATCGGCGCAAAGCTGGCCACGATCAGGTCGGGTTGCAATTGCCAGACCCATTCCAGATCAATCTCGAACCCGCGCTGCACCTGTGGTTCTGCGCCCGCAGCCTTGCGCGCGGCATCTGCCCAGACCCAGGTGGCAAAGGGGCGGGCGCCAAACCATTCGTGTACCCCCACGGGTGCAAGGCCCAGTGCATAGAGAAAATCCTGCTCGTGATAGCCAACCGAAACGATCCGCCGGGGTGGTGCATCAATGCGGGTGGTGCCGAAACGGTGGGAAATCTCGACCGGCTGGGCAAGGGCAGGCACCGAGATCAGCAAAAGGCAAAACAACAGGGCAGCGCGCATCAAACTCTCCTTGGGTGGGGGAAAACCTGGCGTCTGCTGGGTGCGCGGAGATTCCATAGGCGCGCCCGCGCTGTCAAGCCATCGGCGGGGGTTGCGGGGGCAGGGGCTTCGGCGCTATCTGGGGCGCAGCCAGCCCAGTGCCCGCCAACACATCCCTGATGTTGATGGATTGCCATGGCCCCGCTGCGCCCCCTGTATATTAATCTGCTCTTATGGAGCCTTTTTGCGTTGGTGCTGCTTTGCGCCCTGCGGTTCGGCACGGCGCAGATGTCGGCCGAGGCGCTGTGGCACGGCGATGCAGGATTGCTGTCGGGGCGCGGATTTCGCGCCCTCTGTGCCATGGCGGTGGGTGCGGCGCTGGCGGTGTCGGGGCTGATGCTGCAAAGCCTGACAGGCAATCCGCTGGCCGATCCGGGCATAACGGGCATCAATGCCGGGGCGGCGCTGATGGCCGTGGCAACGGCGCAATTCGTGCCGTCGGCCGGTGCGGGGCTGGTGATGGTCTCGGCCATAGCCGGGGCCGGTCTGGCGGGGCTGGCGCTGTGGCTGCTGGCGGGCGGTGACGCCGGGCTGGGCGGCGAAGGCATTGCGCTGCGCCTGCCCCTGGCGGGGCTTGCCATCGAGGCCCTGTGCCTGTCGCTGGCAATGATGCTGATCCTGACCGATGCGCAGTCGCAGGCGCGCTATCTGCACTGGATTTCGGGTGCGATGCCGCCTGTGTCACGGGGGGAAGATACCCCGCTGCTGGTCATCGCCCTGAGTTTGATCGCAGGGGTCTTTTTGTGCCACCGCCTGTCGCTGCTGACACTGGGCGCGGATCAAAGTCACAGTCTGGGCCGCGATCCGCGTGTGACCGTCTCGCTGACGCTTGCGCTGGTCACTGTGTTGTCGGGGGCATCGGTGGCGATTGTCGGGCCGATTGCCTTTCTGGGGCTGCTGGTGCCCTTTGTCGCGCGCGGTCTGGCGGGGCCAGAGTTGCGGCGGGCCTATGGCTATTGTGTTCCGCTGGGGGCGGCGGCGTTGATGGCCAGCGATCTGGCAGGGCGGGTGATCGTGCGCCCGGGCGAGATTGATGCCGGGTTGATCGTGGCCATGTTCGGGGGCGTCGGGCTGGTTGTGGTGCTGACACGGCTTCTGCCGCGCAGCGGGCGGGCGCGGGCATGAGACGGTCGGCGGTTCTGCCTGTGACGCTGTCGGTACTGGTCTGGCTGGCACTGGCCGGTGGGCGCAATTGGCTTGGCCCCGTGGCGCTGGTGCAGGGGCTGTTGAACCCCCAGGATTTTCTGATCTACGGGCTGCGCCTGCCGCGTGTGCTGATTGCTGTCGGGGCCGGTATGGCGCTGGGAATGGCGGGCGCGCTGATGCAGGGGCTGACGCGCAACCCGCTGGCCACGCCGGATATCATCGGGCTGACGCAGGGGGCGGGGCTGGGCTTTGCCATCGCGCTGTTGCTGGACCTGCCTTTGCTGGCAGGGGCGGCCTGTGGGGCGGGGATTGCGATGCTGTGCGTGGCGCTGTTGGCACAGGGGCGCGGGGCGCTGGCCTTTGTGCTTTTTGGCATCGGGATCGGGGCCACGGCGGCGGCGGCCACAACGGTTCTTCTGGTGCTGGCACCGGATGCCAAGGCCGCCCGCGCGATGATCTGGCTTTCGGGGTCGCTGGCGCGTGCCGATCTGGCAACGGCGGGCTGGGTCTGGCTGGTGTTGCTGGCAGGCGGGGCGCTGGTTGCCCTGCGCGCGCACCGGCTGGGATTGCTGTGGCTGGGTGATGACGTGATGGCGTCGCTTGGGGTTGATCTGTCACGGATGCGGGTTCTGGTGCTGGGCCTTGTCACCGCGCTGACGGCGGCCAGCACTTTGGCGGTGGGGCCCATCGGGTTCGTGGCCTTTGTCGCCGCACCACTGGCGCGCGTGGTCAGCGGGGCGGAAGCGCCGGCCATATGGCCCGCCGCGCTGACCGGTGCCTGTTTGCTGGTGGCGGCTGATCTGATGGCACGTCTGATCGCGCCCGTAGCGGTGTTTCCCACGGGCTTGGTCATGGGGGTGATCGGTGCGCCCTATCTGATTTTCTTTCTGTGGCGTGACCGGCAGGAGACCCGCTGATGACTGATCCTCTTTTTAACATTGAAAACCTGTCGCTGCGTCTGGGAGGCCACCAGATTTATGACGGCTTTTCGGGGGTTTTGCCCCGCGGTGGGCTGACCGGTATTGTCGGGCCGAACGGCTGCGGGAAGTCCACCTTGCTGCGTTGCCTTGCCGGGGTGCAACAGCCCGATGCAGGGCGGATTGTGTTTCAGGGCGCACCTCTGGCAGGCCTTGCTGCGGCCGAACGTGCGCAACGCATGGCCTATCTGCCACAAAACCCGCCGCTGGTGCCGGATATGAGCGTTGGCGGGCTGGTCGCCAAGGGGCGCACGCCCTGGCGCAAGGCATTTCGGCCCCTGTCAGGAGCGGACCATAAGGCCATCGACAGCGCGCTGGCCGCGACGGGTCTGTCCGACCTGCGCACAACCCGCCTGAGCGCGCTGTCGGGCGGGCAGCGGCAGCGGGTCTGGCTGGCTTTGGCGCTGGCACAGGACACGCCGGTGATATTGCTGGACGAACCCACCGCCTTTCTGGACTTGCAGCATCAACTGTTGCTGTTGCGGCTGCTGCGCCAGCTTGCGGATGAACGGCAGCGCAGCATTGTCATGGTATTGCACGAGCTGACCCTTGCGGGGCGGTTCTGCGATCATGTGCTGGGGCTGCGCGACGGGCGGTTGATCTGCGCAGGCCCGGCAGAGCAGGCGATTACGCCCCAGACGGTCGCGGCGCTGTATGATTTGCAGGCCGATGTGGCCCGCGATCCTGTCTTTGGCAAACCGGTGGTCTTTCCGCGCGAATAGGGTGTGGTCTGGCAGGGGTTGCCCCGCCAGACCAAAGTGTCAGCCCATCGCAAAGGCCGCATTCAGACGCGCGCGAAACCGGTCGTGAAACGCCGGATCACCGATGATGTGCAGATGGTTGGTGCCGCTTACAATCTCGGCGGGCGTGGCGCGTGCCGACCATTTGCGCCAGTCCATCAGGTTCAGCCCGCGGCTGAGGCTGTCGCCCGCGCTGAACGAAGCCACCGGCACGTCCAGCCGCGTCAGCCGGTGCTGGCGGAACACCAGCGCATTGTCGATCAGCACCCAGAACGTGTGTTCGCGGCTGGAAATCTCCGGCCCGTCATAGGGCAGGGGGTCGGACTCGTTGCCGATGAACCGCAGGAACTGCGCATAGCATTCGGCGTCCATCGCGCCAATCAACTGATCCCATTGTGCACGCATCTGCGTGCGGGCCAGCCATGCTTGCAAGTCGTCCTCAAGCCGCGCGCGTTCTCCGGGGGCAAAGACCGGCGTGGCACCGGGGGTAAAATCGGTGCCCAGATCGCAGACATCGACCATGCCCAGCAGTTTCAGATCGACCTCGTGCTGCAACTGCCGTGCGGCTTCCCACGCCAGCAGACCGCCCCATGACCAGCCCAGAAACGCCACCGGCGCGCCGGCGCTTTCGCGGCGGATGTGATCGACATATTCGGCCACCACATCTGCCACCGATACGTTCAACTGTTTGTTTTCGTTCAGCGAATGGCACAGAAACCCGGTGACGGGTTGATCGGGCCCAAGGTAATCGGTCAGCCGCAGATATTCGCGGGTCGAGACCAGCAGCCCCGGAAAGCAATACAGCCGTGGTTTGGTGCCACCCGCCCGCAGGGTGATGGCGGCGCGCCCGGTCTGCCCGCCCTGCGTCATGCGGGTGCAGAAGCCACGCACCGTGGGTGCATCAAAGAAATCGGCCACCGTCAGCGGCACCTCGGGCCACAGTTTGCGCATTCCTGCGATGGCTTTCAGCGCCAGCAGAGACGAGCCGCCCATGGCAAAGAAATCATCGGTCACGCCAAGGTCGGGCAGGGTCAGAAGATCGCGCCACAGCGTCAGCACCTGCTGTTCCGCGGTCGAGGCGGGCGCAACGCCCTGTGTCTGTCGGCTGCGCGCCTCGGGCAGGGGCAGGGCGGCGCGATCCAGTTTGGCGTTGGGGTTGGTCGGCATCTTGTCCAGCACCACCACCGCCTCGGGCAGCATGTGTTTGGGCAGCTTGCTTTCCAATGCGCGGCGCAGGGCGTCACCGGCCCCCGGCGCGGGGCCGGTGACATAGCCGATCAGCCGTTTGGCCCCGCCATCCTCGCGCAGCAGCACCAGCGCCTCGGTCACGTCGGGTTCGCCCAGCAGTGCGGCCTCGATTTCGCCGGGTTCGATGCGATAGCCGTTGATCTTGATTTGCAGATCGACGCGACCCACGAATTCGACCGTGCCATCCTCGCGCCAGCGTCCCTGATCGCCGGTGCGGTACAGCCGCGCGCCCGATGTGCCGTCGAGCGCTGGCCCGAAGGGGTCTGGAATGAAACGGTCGGCGGTGACCTGCGGCTGCCCGACATAACCGCGCGCAACGCCGGTGCCGCCCAGATAGATCTCGCCCACCACCCCTTGCGGGCAGGGCATCATGTCTTCGTCCAGCACATAGACCCGCCTGTCGCCCACCGCGCGGCCCAGCGGCGCATAGGTGCCCTGAAACCGCGTGCCTGCGGCCACTTTCCAGACCATCGGGGTCATGATGGTTTCGGTCGGGCCATAGCCGTTAATCAGGGTCTGCGCGTTCAGGGCGCGGCTGAGCAGGTCGAAGGTGGACTGCGCCAGCCCTTCGCCGCCAAAGGAATACAGCCGCATCGGCGGGGCGGTTCCGGTGTCTTCGGCCCATTCGGCCAGCTGTTGCAGATAGGTCGTGGGGATCGAGGCATTGTTGCAGCCGTGTTCGCGCATCGCCCCCAGGGTTTGCTCGGGCGTCCACAGCGGCCCGTCGGGCACCACAACCGAGCCGCCCATCATCAGCGGCACCATCCAGCGTTCGTGGCCACCGTCGGAGGAAAACGGCAGGAACGGCAGCTCGCGGCTTTCGGCGCTCATCTCATAGACGCGCGCGGTGGTCTGGTTGTGGTGCGACAGGGGGCCATGTTCCACCGCCACGCCCTTGGGTTTGCCGGTAGAGCCGGAGGTATACATGACATAGGCCAGCTGGTCGGGGTGGATGGTGACTTCGGGCGCATCCGGGCGCGGTGCGTCGTCCAGATCGTCCAGACAGATGATCCGGGCCGCAAGCGCATCGGGCAGCCGGTCGCGGAAGTGGCTGCGGGTCAGAACCACGGCAACACCCGCATCGGTCAGGATATGATGGTTGCGGCTGCTGGGGTGGTCGGGTTCGACAGGGATATAGGCGCCACCCGCCTTGAGCACGGCAAGGATCGCCACGATTGCATCAGCGCCGCGCTCGATCAGGATGGCCACGGGCGTTTCCGCCCCGACACCGGCGGCGCACAGCCGGTGCGCCAACGCATTGGCGCGCGCGTCCAGCGTGGCGTGGGTCAGACGGTCGGCCCCGCTGATAATGGCAATCTTGTCGGGTGTGGTCAGCGCATGGGCGGCGATGATTTCATGCGTGGCCCTTGGATCAACCGGTGTGTCATCGGGATAGGGGGCCGACAGGGTGGCCAGTTCAGCGTCATCCAGCAGCGGAATGTGCCCGACCGGCAGGTCGGGCTGGTGCAGGCCCGCGTGCAGCACCCGTTGCAGGTGCCGCAGAAACCGTTCGATCAGGGCCGGTTCGAACAGGGCGGCGTCGGCATCGGCGTGCAGCTCGATGCCTTGCGGCGTGCTTTGGGCAGTCAGCACCAGTTCTTCGGCGCTGGGGGGCATCGGGCGGTGATGGTGGCAAACCCCTGCTGGCAGGGCGCGGTTTGCGCGCAGGTACAGTGCGATTGCGCCCAGCGGGTGCGGATCGGC
Organism: Pseudosulfitobacter sp. DSM 107133; assembly: GCF_022788695.1. Taxonomy (NCBI): domain Bacteria; kingdom Pseudomonadati; phylum Pseudomonadota; class Alphaproteobacteria; order Rhodobacterales; family Roseobacteraceae; genus Pseudosulfitobacter; species Pseudosulfitobacter sp. DSM 107133. Next base: position 527,454 of record NZ_CP085155.1, on the reverse strand, counting down.
ATCGGCATGGGCCAGCTGATCTTGGATCAGGGTTTCTGACGGCACGGGCGGTGCGGCATGTAACGCGCGTGCGGTCAGGGCCACGGTGTCGCCAAAGGGCGCGGTCAGGTCTGGGGACAGGCACAGGGGGCGCAGATCGGTGCTGCGCCGTTCTGCGGCCTGTGGTGGCAGCGCCACGGCAAAACGCAACGCATCCTGCGCGCCGTAGCGGCGCAGAACGATGCCAAGCGCTGCTGCTATGTCGGTGGGGGCAACAAGCGATCCGACCTGTTCCGGTATCGTGATCTGGCGGGTAATGCGTTTGACGGTTGGCAGTCCCTGCTCGGGGGCCACATAGCGATGCGGCAGGCGCGCGATCTGGTGGCTGTTCATCAGCTCGCGCCATTGGGTGCGGGCGTTCAGGGGCGGATTGTCCGCGGCGGGGGCCGACGTTACATCTGGCGCGGGGCGCAGAGCCAAGGCCCCCCACAACGCCGCCTCGATGCTTGCAAATGTCGCGTCATCCCCCAGAACAGGGTGCAGCACCAGGGTCAGGATATGCCCGGCGCTGCCATCGGGCCACAGATCGGCGCAGGCGGGGTGGCCAGCCAGATCGGGCGCGTGGGTTGCGGCATGGGCGCGGGCGCGATCAAGATCACCAGCCTGATGCACCACCAGCCCCGTCTGGCCCGTGTCGTGCCGTTCAACCGCGCCGCCTGCATGGGTCACGAAGGCAGCTGTGAACGCCGGATGCTGCGCCAGAACATCATTGATGGCAGTTACCAGACCCGCGCGGGCAAAGCGGTGGTCAAAGCCCAATATCAACGTCTCATAGGCAAAGGGCGCCAGCTCTCCCACATGGTCGTGGGCATAGATGCGCCGCTCAAGCGGGGTCAGCGGTTGGGCCGTGGGGGTGATGAAATCCTTGCTCATGCCAATGCCTCCTGCACGCTCAGGGGGCGCATATCGGTCCACAATGTGCCGATACGTTCCAGACATTCGGTACGCAAAGCGGCGTCGCCGACAGGGGTCCAGCCTGCGGGGATAGGGTGTGTGGCGCGCGTCATCGAATAGCGCCCTTCGCAATTGCGCAGCACGCGCCACAGGATTTGAGTTTCGTTGGGAAGGGTCATCTGGGTTTTCCTTTCAGCTCTTTCCCTGCTGACGTTTCGGAGTTGGGAAAATTCACTGGTCCAAAAAAATTTTCTGCAAAGGGTGAATTTTCCGCAGGCCGCCGCGTCCTGTGACCAGGACAAGGAGAAACATATGGCCGACAGCGATCTGTCTGATCCGAACCTGCCCCGCCTGATGTGGCGCCTGGGCCTGCCCGCGATGGCGGGGCTGTCGCTGAACGCGTTGCATCAGGCGGTTGATGCGGCCTTTGTCGGGCGGCTGGGGGGCGATGCGCTGGCCGCACTTGTGTTGCTGGCGCCGCTTGCGGGATTGGTCGCGGCGGCGGGGATCGGGCTGGGCATTGGTGCGGCCAGTGCCACGGCCAGATCGCTGGGCGCGGGTCAGCCGGATCAGGCACGCGCGGTGGCGGGTGTGTCGATGGCGGCGGCGCTGGTGCTGGCTGTGGGCGCTGTTGGCGGGCTGTGGGCCTTTGGCGGGGGGCTGTTGCACCTGCTGGGCGCACAGGGTGAATTGCTGGCAACCGCGCGTCCCTATCTGGCGATACAATCCCTGACCATCGGCTGCGCCATCTTGCAAATCCTTTGCGATTTTCTGGCCATCGGGCGCGGCAATGCAGCCTTTAGCCTGAAAACACTGGGCCTGTGTTTTGGTCTGAACATCCTTCTTGATCCGGTGTTTATCTTTGGGCTGAACCTTGGGCTGCCGGGGGCGGCATGGGCGACGCTGTGCGCGCAATCTGTCACGCTGAGTGTCTGGGCATGGCATTTTTGCGCCCCGCGCCGCCGTCCGACATTTGGCCCGCTGCGCCTGTTGGCGCCGGTGCTGCGCGTCGGGCTGCCCGAAGCGGCGGCTGTCGCGGTGACCACGCTGAGCCTGATGGCCCTGCTGCGCATCGCCACCGCCGTTGGCGGGGCGGATGATCTGGCCGCGCTGGGGATTGCCCTGCGTCTGGTTTTTGTCGTGATGCTGCCGCTTGAGGGGTTTGCCATTGGGGTGCAGCCGATCCTGTCGCACGCGCATGGTAGCGCCAATGCCGCGCGGTTTACCGCCACGTTGCGCCGGGTTTTGTACCTTTGCGGGGCAACCACTGTTGTGCTGTCCATACTGTTCAGTATGGGCGCGCGCCCGCTGGTGCGACTGTTTGTGATTGATCCTGCCATCGTGGCACAGGCCGCTGCGATGCTGTCATACCTTGCCCTTTCCCTGCCCGCGATTGCGCTGCGCCTGTGTGCGCAGATCACCCTGCAAGCCACCGTGCAGCCGCGTCTTGCGACCGTTCTTGGCCTTGCGCCGATGGGCTGGCTGCTGTGGCCGGCGATGGCGCTGATGGTGCCGCTGTTCGGCCCTGTTGGCATTGCCATGGCCGTTCTTGTTGCGGCCTGGCTGGCTGCGCTGTTGGCGCTGGTCCCGATCCGCGCCGCCCTGTTTCCCCTTTCAACCACCGGAGCCTCTGTATGACCCGAACACCACCCACAGCCGATCTGATTTCGCCATCGCGCCCCGTGCCACATGACGCCAGCGCCACGCCGATCTTTCAAAGCAGTTCGTTCCTGTTCGACAGCTATGCCCAGATCGAAGATGTCTTTGCCGGCCGTTCAGACAGGTTCATCTATTCGCGCGGCGACAACCCGACAGTTTGCGAGCTGGAAGACCTGATTGCGCGGCTGGAAGGCGCGGAGGCGGCGCGCGGGTTTTCGTCGGGGATGGCGGCGATTTGCGGCGCGGTGCTGCCGTTTGTACAGGCCGGTGACCGCATTGTCGCGGTCGAGCATCTGTATTCCGACGCTTTCCGCCTGTTCGAAACGGTATTGGCGCGGTTCGGGGTTGAAACCACCTATGTCGATGGCACCGACACGCAGGCGATGGTTGATGCGCTGGCGGGTGCGCGGCTGGTCTATCTGGAAAGCCCGACCTCATGGACCTTTCGTCTGCAAGATCTGCGTGCCATTGCGACCGAGGCGCAGCGTCTGGGGGTAATCTCGGTGATCGACAACAGCTGGGCCACACCGCTGTACCAGCGCCCGCATGAGCTGGCCGTCGACCTGGTGGTGCATGCGGCGTCGAAATACCTGTCGGGCCACAGCGACACGCTGGGCGGGCTGGTCACGGGATCGCGCCAGATGATCCAGACCATTGACCACGAGGCAACCCACCTGTTCGGCGGGCGCATGTCGCCGATGGATGCGTTTCTGGTGCTGCGTGGCATGCGCACGCTGGATATGCGGATGGCGCGCCATATGCAGACGGGGCTAACGCTGGCGCAGGGGCTGGCGGCGCATCCGCAGGTCACAGCCCTGCATCATCCGGGATTGCTGGCCACGCGTCCCGAGGGGCTGTGCGGATTTGGCGGGTTGTTTGCCTTTGATCTGGCGGCAGGTGTGGATGTGGCCCGCTTTTGCGATGCGCTGCGCACGATCCGGATCGGAGTCAGCTGGGGCGGACCCGAAAGCCTGATTGTGCCGGGTCAGGCGGCCTGCGCACTTGCGGGGGCGGCGAATGTGTTTCAACGCTTTGGCGTCAGCCCGCGCACCATCCGGTTGGCGGCAGGGCTGGAACCTGCGGAGCTGCTGATGGACGATCTGCGCGCGGCCTTGCACGCCGCACAAGAGGTGGCGGCATGATGCGGGATGTTGTGGCGCAGGGCCTGGCCGACAATGGCGGCACCCGCTGGTTCGATTTGAAAGACAGCCAGACCGGCGATATCCGCCGCGTATTTCTATGGGTGCCGCCGGGCGAGGCCCCCGCAGCCGGATGGCCCGCGCTGTGGCTGCTTGATGGCAACGCGGTGATTGGCACGGCGGTGGATGTGATGCGTGCACAGGCGTTCTGGCCCAGGGGCACCAACCTTGGCTGGGGCGTGCTGATCGCGGTGGGTTATCCGAGCGACGCGGCCTACGATTCCTTCCGACGCAGCTGGGATCTGGGACCGCCGCCGGGGCAAACCTATCCCCCTTTTGTGCCGGATGGCCCCGAGGTCAGGACCGGCGGCGGCGCGGAAATGGCGCGGTTTTTGCTGGAGGATGTGCGGGGCTTTCTGACTGGTCAGGTGGCGCTGGATCCGGCGCGGCAATCGCTGTTTGGCCATTCCTTTGGCGGGCTGTTTGCGCTGTGGCTGATGTTCACCCGCCCCGATGCCTTTGCCAACTGGATTGCCGCCAGCCCCGCGATCACATGGGAAGACAGCTTTTTGCTGGATCATCTCGACCGTTTTGACGTGGGCGAACATCGCCTGCGGGTGCATTTGTCGGCTGGTGAGTGGGAGGGTGACGCATTGGCACCGTTTCAGGCCAGCGGACCCGAAGCGGCAGAGCGGCTGGCGGAAAAGGCCAAGACCCGGACCGTCGCCGCCGCGCAAGACATGGCGGCTGCCCTGTCAGCGCGCGGGGTGACCACACGGTGCGAAATCTACGCGGACGAGACGCATATGTCGGTGCTGCCGGTGGCGGTGAACCGCGCGCTTCGCTGGGCTTTTGCTCTTGCTGATACGCAGCCCAAAGCTGCGGAAACACAGATCAAAGAAAGGACCTGATTATGGCTTTTGATATGCCTTTGGCAGATCGCCCCGTGGCGCAGCGCACCGGAGATCATGTGCAGGTTGGCGCGGATGTTGTCTTGCCCCTAAGCGATGCGGGCGATGGCAGGCTGGGTCTGACTGCGACACCGAAGCTGACCATCGCGCAGGCGTTGGCGGCTTTCGAAACACTCAGCGCAGAGGGCGGTGAGGTGGCCATCCGGCTGGAGGGCGCGCAATGGGCGGGTTTGCTGCCACAGCTGGCCACGATGGGCGTGGCAACACCCATCGGTGCGGCGCATTGGGTGCTGCCGGCGGCGTTCTGGCAGGTGCCCGAGCGCTGGATCATGCATCCGACGCCGCCCTGGCCAACGCTGTGGCAAACCGGCCCCAACGGGCGCCACCCTGTACGCCCGCCCAAACCTGTCGGGCCCTTGTACCGCCGCCACATTCCGTGGCTGGGCCAGCAGATTGAACTGCGCGCGGCACATATGGACGATCTGGCCACCTTTCACCGCTGGCAGAACGACCCGCGCGTCGCCGCGTTTTTTGAAGAGGCTGGCACGTTGGAGGCCCATCGCGACACCCTGCAACGCCTGATCGCAGACCCGCATATCCTGCCGGTGATCGGCAGTCTGGACGGGCGCGATTTTGCCTATTTCGAACTGTACTGGGCGCGCGAGAACCGGATTGGCGGGGTCTATGACGCCGACCCGTGGGATCGCGGCTGGCATGTGCTGATCGGAGAGGATGACATGCGCGGCGCCGATTATGTCACCGCGTGGATGCCGTCGCTGATGCACTATATGTTTCTGGCAGAACCGCGCACGCAGGCGCTGATGGGTGAACCAAAGGCGAGCCATCTGAAACAGCTTAAAAATCTGGGGCGCGGCGGCTTTGCCCATCTGCGCGATTTCGATTTTTCGCACAAACGCGCAACGCTGGTGCGGCTGGAACGCCAGCATTTTTTCGAATCCCGCATCTGGGCACGACCCGACACGGGGCAGGGCACGCCGCTGGCCCTGTCGCTTACAAACATGCTTGGCACAGGAGAAGACCAATGACCGATCAGAACGCCCAACCGCTGGATGTGCTTGGCATCGGCTTTGGCCCCTCGAACCTTGCGCTGGCGGTGGCCTTGCACGAACGCGGCAGCCGCTTGCGCACGGGGTTTCTTGAGGCGAAGCCGGCCTTTGCCTGGCATCCCGACATGATGCTGGCAGGCACCGACATGCAGGTGTCTTTCCTGAAAGATCTGGTGTCCCTGCGCAATCCGCGCAGCGGGTTTTCGTTTCTCAGTTACCTTCATGCCAAGGGGCGTCTGTCGCGCTTTATCAACCGCAAGACGTTTTTCCCCAGCCGGGAAGAGTTCAACGACTATCTGGGCTGGATCGCTGGGCAATTTTCCAATTGCCAATACGACAGCCGGGTCACCGGCCTTGAACCGGTGCGAGCGGGCGACAGGGTGACCCATCTGGCGGTGCACTGCCAAAGCGCGGAGGGCAGGCGGACCCGGCATCTGGCGCGCAATATCGTGCTGGCACCGGGCGGAATTCCGCACTGGCCCGAAACCTTCGCGCCCTTGAAAGGCTGCGGTCGGGTGATCCACGCAAGCGGCTATCTTTCGCAAGTTGCGCCGAAACTGAAACCGGGCCAGCGCATCGCTGTAATCGGCGCGGGTCAAAGTGCCGCCGAAGTGTTTGCCGATCTTGCCGCCCGCCCCGAACAGCCGCGCGTTGATCTGATCCTGCGGGGCAGGGCGCTCAAACCGTCGGATGACACGCCCTTTGTGAACGAGATCTTTGATCCGGCACAGACAGACCGGTTTTATGGTTTGCCGGAAGAGACGCGGGCCCAGACCCTGCACAGCCTTGCGGCGACAAACTATGCGGTGACCGACGCGGATCTGATCGAACATATCTACGAAACGCTTTATGCGCAGGATGTGCGCGGCGATAACCGTCTGGGATTGCTGGCAGAAACCCAGGTGAAAGAGGCGCAACAGGCGGGTGCGCAGGTCAGGCTGCGATTGTCGGGGCCGTCCGGACCGCGGGTCGAAGCCTATGACCTGGTTGTTCTGGGAACAGGATACCGGCGGGCGCTGGACCAGTCGGTCTTGGCAGGGCTAAGCCCCTGGCAAACCGCGCAAGAGCCGGACCGCGATTACCGCCTGCCAATGAAGGAAACCTTTGAGCCGGGCATTTTTGTTCAGGGGTTTAGTGAACCGACACACGGGCTAAGCGATACTTTGCTTTCGGTTCTGGCCCTGCGCTCGGACGAGATTGCCCGACAATTGGAGAATCTGCACGGGTCTGCGTCTGCCATCGCAGCCGAGTGAAGTGTTGATCCGCCCCTGTGCGAGGCAGGGGCGGAATATACACGTATTAGGTGAAAATTTGCCCGTACCGACACCTTCGCGGGTTGTGGCGGGTCCGGGTTGGGCGTAAAGACTTCACAAGTCCACTCAGCTTGCGCGCTAGGCAGACACCGTGTCGTGCCCCTTCCTATTCAAGCGCAAAAAGATGGCAAACTCACACAAACCTGCCCCCGCTGGCTGTGCTTTGACACGGCAAAAATTGCTGCGTCACCTGATTGACGAGCGCGAGATGCTGCTGTGCGATGCGATGCGCATTCTCGGCAATCGCGATCGCGCCGAGGACGTGGTCCAAGATGCGGCCATGCGCTGCCTGAGCAGCAAGGCCATTGGCGCAGATATCGCCAGCCCGCGCGGTTTCTTGCGCCGGATCGTGCGCAATCTGGCATTGGACCATCGCCGCCGCGAGATCAGCGAGCGGGTCACGCCGCTTGAGCTGGATGATGAGTTGCTGAGTGATCAGCCTTCGGCCGAACGGCAATTGCAAGACCGTCAGGCCCTTGTCCGGCTGGCCAGTGGGATGGTGGCGCTGCCTGCGCGCGAGGCCGATATTTTATGCGCGCACCGTTTGAGGGTCGAAAGCCAAAAGGACATCGCACGGCGCTATGGGCTGTCTGCTGCCCGCATAAACGGGATCATTGCCCATACCCAAGCCAGGCTGGCAGCCTATGTGGATGCCGCAGAGCCTTCGGGAGCAGTGGAGCAGGGCGCAAAGCGGTAGGTCTCGCGTCTGGGCTTAATGGGTCCAGAGCCCGTGCCATTCAGCCCATACTGCTGCCTCGGCTGCGTCCGCCGCGCATTGCCCGCTTGCGGTCACGAAGATAGCTCCAGGTTGCTATTGCGACCAGAATAACGATGTAAAGAAACCCCAGGATGACCACGACAATGCCCGGGACCGGCCCAACATCCGCCCTTTCCAATACTTCCCAAATGGATTGCGCGGGTCCTGGGTGCACAATAATTTTGCCCATATAGGCAAGCGCCTGGATCAATAGTATCCAAAGATATGTGCTGCGCACTCTTCGACCCACGGCGACCATCATGCTGACGTGGTATTCCGGCCGCCAATAGTCCTCTGCCAGCGTTTTTTGCCAGTTTTCCTCTAGATGCAGATCGCCATCGTCCAGCATCGGGGCATAAAAATGTGTCTCTATCCAGCGACAGCGGGCGCGCCAGACATTAAAAAAGCGATACCTGCGAGACTCGACGATCAAAAAGAACAAGAGCAACACACCGACGAGGACAAGCGGCAGCGCAGATGCTGTGGGCGCAGCAAAGGTGATCGACAAGGCAATTCCCAACGTCACCACAGACCAATTTGTCGTGGTATCCAGACGTGTCCGCCAGATTGTCGAGCGGTAGACCTCGGCCCGATAAAGATGCGCAACCGCGCCTATTTCGGCGGCGTTAAGTTCCTTGCGCTGCTTTTCATCCGTGTCTGAGTTCATTGTTGGCCCCCTGTCATGTCAGACAGGTATTACATGGCGCGGTTTTTCGGTCAAAGATCACGGCTTGGGCGATCATCGCCACTGCGCCGGGGGTCTTTAGGCTCTGGACCAGTCTGCAACGGTTGTGGTGCGGGTGTGGGCGGGCTTGGCCTTCTGTCATTTGCGTCTGTGCACTGGACAGTTGTGCCAGCGCGCTTGTGACGCCGGCCTGATCGCCAGCAAGCTGCGCAAGGTCGCCCTGTTGTTGGGGCAGAACGGCGGGCATAGCGACGGCGGGTGATCCGCCGCCGCTATTTCGCGGTGTTATTCGGCCGCGCTGGCCCAGCCGCCACCGGGAACCGCCGCCAACAATTTCTGGGTATATTCGTGCTGTGGGTTCAGGAAGACATCAGACACCGGCCCGATTTCAACCAGCGCGCCCTTTTGCATCACGGCAATCCGGTCGCAAAGCTGGGCGGCCACGCGCAGATCGTGGGTGATGAACAGGATCGACAGGTCGAACTGGCGGCGCAGGTCGCGCAGCAAATCCAGCACCTGCGCCTGAATTGACACGTCCAGCGCAGAGACCGCTTCGTCTGCGATAATCAGCTCGGGGTCCATGGCCAATGCGCGGGCGATGCCAATGCGCTGGCGCTGCCCGCCCGAGAATTCGTGGGGGAAACGATCCACGGCATCAGCGCCAAGGCCAACCGTTTCCATCAGTTCGCGCGCGCGGGCGCGGGCCTTGTCGCGGGGCACGCCCTTTGCCATTGGTCCGTCGGTCAGCGCGCGCATCACCCGCTGGCGCGGGTTCAGCGAGGCATAGGGGTCCTGGAATACCATCTGCACCTTGTGCCGCGCTGCGCGCAACGCGCCCTCGGACAGGGCCGCCATATCGGTGCCCCCCACAAGGATTGCACCCGCATCCGGCGTCACCAGCCGCACCACGGCGCGGCCCAACGTCGATTTGCCCGAGCCGGATTCGCCCACCAGTCCCAGCACCTCGCCCTTGGCGATGGTCAGCGACACGTCGTCGATGGCACGCACATCGCGGCGGGGGCGAAACAGGCCGCCGCCGGTGTGATAGGTTTTCTTCAGGTTGCGCACTTCCAGCGCCGGCGCATTCTCGACCGCGACCGATTGCGGCACCATTCCCGTCGGGATCGCCGCGAGCAGACGTTTGGTATAGTCGTGTTGCGGGTTCTCCAGCACTTCGGTCGCCGTGCCGCGTTCGACGATTTCGCCGTGGCGCATGACGATCACGCGGTCGGCAATCTCGGCCACCACGCCAAAGTCGTGGGTGATGAACATCACCGCCATGCCACGCCGTTCGCGCAGATCAAGAACCAGCTTGAGGATCTGCGCCTGCGTGGTCACGTCCAGCGCGGTGGTGGGTTCGTCTGCGATCAACAGTTCCGGCTCCAGTGCAAGGGCCATGGCGATCATCGCGCGTTGGCGCTGGCCGCCCGACAGCTGGAAGGGATAGGCGCGGATGATCTTTTCGGGGTCGGGCAGGCCGACCTCGCGCACCAGTTCCAGCGCGCGGGCCTTGCGCTCGGACGGGGTGTGGCGCTTGTGCGCCTCGAACACTTCGGCGATCTGCTCGCCGATCCGCATCAGCGGGTTCAGCGCCGTCATCGGTTCCTGAAAGATCATCGCGATACGGTCTCCGCGCAGGGCGCGCTGTTCGATTTCGGGGACTTTCAGGATATCCTTGCCGCCAAACTCGGCCGTTCCTTTGGCCACGGTCACGCCTTCGGGCAGCAGGCCCATCAGCGCGTTGGCGGTCATTGACTTGCCCGAGCCGCTTTCGCCCACCACGCACAGGATTTCGCCCTTGGCGATCTGATAGGTACAGTCCTTGACCGCAAAGGGACGGTCCGCCCCCGATGGCAGGGCGATGGACATGTCGGTGATGGACAGAACGCTCATGACTTGCCCTTTCGTGTCAGATGCGGGTTCAGGGCGTCGTTCAGGCCTTCACCGATCAGGTTCAGCGCCAGCACGGTCAGAACGATGGCGACGCCGGGAAAGAAAGACAGCCACCAGGCCGAGCGGATGACGGTGCGCGCCGCTCCGATCTGATAGCCCCAGGACATGATGTTGGGATCACCCAGACCAAGGAACGATAGCGAGCTTTCCAGCAGGATCGCGGTGGCGACCATCAGCGAGGCCATGACGATGATGGGCGAGACGGTATTGGGCAGCACCTGACGGGTCAGGATGTGCAGGTTCGACAGGCCCGCCAGCCGCGCCGCATCCACATATTCGCGCCGCGTAACCGACATGACCTCGGCGCGCACCAGACGTGCGACGGGGGGCCATGATACGATGGCGATGGATATGGTGATCGAGGTCAGCGAGGGTTCGAGGATCGCCACCAGCACGATGGCGAGGGCAAAGTTGGGGATGGTCTGGAAAAACTCGGTAAAGCGCATGGCGATCTCGTCGACCCAGCCGCCGTAGAACCCTGCGACAGCCCCCAGCGGCACGCCGATCAGCAAGGCCATCACGGTCGAGACAAGCCCCACCAGCAGCGATACCCGCGCGCCGTAGATCAGACCGGCCAGCACATTGCGCCCCAGCGTGTCGGTGCCCAGCGGCAGCCCGTCGGTGTCAAACGGGGCCAGGAACGGGCGTTGCACCATGGCCCACGGTCCTTTGGGGAACATGACGGGGGCCAGCAGGGCGATGATGATGACCGCGATCAGAACGATCAGGCCGATGACGGCGGCGCGGTTGGTGGCGAAACGGCTCCAAAGACTCATGGGGGTTCTCCTATGCCTTTTGCCCGATGCGCGGGTCGATCAACCGGTAGACGATGTCGGTGATGATGTTGAAAATGATGACCATCAGCGCCGAGACCAGGAAGACGCCGAGGATGGTGTTGTAATCGCGGGCTGCGAGGCTTTCGAACATCAGCCGGCCAATGCCGGGCCATGCAAAGACCGTTTCGGTCAGCACGGCACCGCCCACCAGTTGCCCCGCCTGAAGCCCCGCCAGCGTCACCACCGGCAACAGCGCATTGCGCAGGATGTGGCGGCGGCGGATGACCGACGGGGCCAGCCCTTTGGCGCGGGCGGTTTTGACGAAATCCTGTTGCGCGACTTCCAGCATCGAGGCGCGGGTCATGCGCATGTAAACGGCCATAAAGAACAGCCCCAGCGTCAGTGCCGGCAGGATCAGGTGTTTGAGAATGTCCACGGCGCGGTCGAACCCGCCGTAACCGCTGCCGACGGTTTCATAGCCAAAACCCGGCAGCCAGCCCAGTTGCACCGAGAACACCAGCACCGCCATCAGCGCGGCCCAGTAGAGCGGCGTGGCATAGAACAGCAATGCGGTGCCGGTGATCAGGCTGTCGGTGAACTTGCCCACCCGCGCCGAGGCAGCAACGCCCAGTGCGACGCCTGCCAACAGTGAAATCCAGAAGGCGGTCAACGTCAGGATCAGCGTCGCGGGCAGCCGTTCCAGGATCAGGTCCAGCACCGGCGCGCCCTGACGAAAGGAATAGCCAAGATCCAGCGTCAGGATATTGCCGACATAGCGGTACAGCTGCACATACAGCGGCTGGTCCAGCCCAAACTGCGCGCGCAGGTCGGCGATCATCTGTTCATCTGCCGCCCCCGCTTCGCCCGCCAGCACCGCGGCCGGATCACCGGGCGCGGCGTGGATCAGGAAAAAGTTCAGCACCGCAATGGCAAGAAGTGTCAGCACCGCCTTGAGCAAGCGCCCCAGAATCGTTCCGGCAATGGCCATCAGTTGTCACCTGTCCGTCTTTTAATCGCCCCGGGTAGAGCGGGAAGACGGGGCCCGAAGGCCCCGCCGGAGATGGCTTACTGTTCGATCCACGCGTCACGCAGACCGTCGTTCAGGCCGATCCCGGTGGTAATCAGGTTCTTGACATTGCAGCGGTAGATCGTCGGAAACTCGATCTCCAGCAGCCAGGCAACCGGAACATCCTCGACGATCTGTTGCTGAATCTCTGTGTACAGCGCCTGACGCTTCTCGACGTTCGGTTCAATCGCGGCAGCGGCCCATTTCTTGTCCAGCTCGGGGTTTTCATAGCCCTCGACGTTGTTCCACGGGCTGCCCTTCTTGATCTGGTCGGCGGTATAGTTCCGCGCCACACCCAAGGCCGGGTCGCCGTATTGGTAGAGATAGGTAAAGGCCATGTCGTAATCCCAGTTGGCCGTCTTTTCGTTCCAGCCCGCAACATCAGCCGAGTCGATGTCGACCTTGATGCCGACCTCTCCCAGGTTCTGCTTTACCGCTTCGGCCCAACGCTGCCATGTCTCGCCGTAAGGCAGGGGCAGAACGCGCACGGGGGTGCCGTCATAGCCCATATCGGCCAGCAGTTCTCTGGCCTTGTCGGGGTCATGCGGGTACTGCGGCACGTCGTCGGAATAAAAGTTGGTCTTGGACGACACGGGGCCGGTGGGCACGGTGCCAAAGCCGTTCCAGACCACGTCTTTCACGAACTCGCGGTCCAGCGCGTACATGACTGCCTGACGGAAACGCTTGTCCGAGGTCGGCCCCTCGCGGTTGTTCAGCCACATCCATGCGTGTGGCGCGAAGAATTCCCAACCCTTCGAGGACGAGCAGACGCCGTCCATCTCGGTCAGCCGCTTCACGTCCCAATTCTCGACCGCACCACCGGGCAGAACGGAAACCTCGCCGGTTTCAAATGCCACGGCACGCGATGCCGCATCGGGGACCACGCGGTAATACAGATCGTCGATATGGGGCAGGCCGTCGATGTAATAGTCATCGTTTTTGGTCAGGTGGATATAGCTGCCCTTGCTCCACTCCACGAACTTGTAGGGGCCGGTGCCGATCGGCGTGGCGTTCATTTCGTTGGTGGCATAATCCGTGCCCTCGTAGATATGGGCGGGCACGATGGGCATGGAGCCTGCTTCAAAGGCGTTGATGAAGGGGCCATAGGGCTCTTTCATGTGGATGATGACAGTGTTGGCATCCGGTGCCTCGACGCTTTCCACATGGCTGAATGCGCCACGGAAACGGGCGTGGTTGTCTTGCAGGAACTTGGTGGTGAACACCACGTCAGCGGACGAGAACGGTGCGCCGTCATGCCATGTGACACCTTCGTTCAGATGGAAGGTATAGGTCATGCCGTCTTCGGCAATCTCCCAGCTTTTGGCCAGCGACGGTTGCGGTTCCAGATCGGTGTTGTAACGCAGCAGACCTTCATAGATCTGGCCGGACACCATTTGCGTTGGGCCGTTCTGCACAAGGCCCAGCATCAGGCCGGGCGGCTCGGGCTGCACGATCAGGTCAAGGCGGCCACCGTCTTGCTGCGCGGCGGCACCCGTGGCCAGCATCGCGGCCACAAGAAAGGTTGTCAGTTTCAGGTGTTTCATAGTGATCGTCCCTGTCGGTTTGGGGTGAGTGTTGGCCCGCTTTGCTGCGGGTCTGGTTGTGTTATGGGTCAGTCGGCATAGGCCGGGGAACTGCGGTCAAGCAGCCGCAGCATGGCGTCCCATTCGGGGTCAATGCCTGCCGCTTCTGTGCGGTCATAGGCGCGCGCATATTGGGCCGCTGTGTGGGCGGCGACACCTTCGTTCAGGGGCAGCGGGGTTAATCCGGTTGAAAGCGCTGCGATTTGCGCCTTGCACGAGCGTTCGAGGTTAAAGGCCAGCTTGACCGCCTCGGCAACCGAGCGCCCGCAGATCAGCGTGCCGTGGTTGCGCAGCAGCATGACGTTCCGGTCGCCAAGATCGGCCACCAGCCGTTCACGTTCGTCCAGATCCAGCGCAATGCCCTCATAATCGTGAAAGGCCATTTGCCCGTGAAACTGTGCCGACCACTGGTTCAGCGACAACAGCCCCTCTTGCAGCGAACTGATGGCCACACCGGCAACGGTGTGCGTGTGCAGGACGCAAACCGCATCGTGGCGCGCCATGTGAACGGCGGAATGGATGGTGAAGCCAGCGGCATTCACGCCCGCGCCGTAAGGATCGTCAATGATCGCGCCGGTCTCGTCGATGGTCACAAGGTTCGATGCGGTGACCTCGTCGAACATCAATCCGTAGGGGTTCAGCAGGAACCGCTTGGCCCCTGATGGCCCGTCCGGCAGGCGTGCCGAAATATGGGTAAAGATGCTGTCGTCCATCCCGTTGAGGGCAATCAGACGGTAGGCCGCAGCCAGATCGGTTCTGATCTGCGCCTCGTTTGATGGATCACGGCGGGCGGCGATCCCGGCGCTGCCACCTATGGAAATGGCGTCTTCGGTCTTGGGTGTTCCCATGGCGTCGGGCCTTTCAACAGAAAGTTGCATCTGTGGGCACAGAAGATTGTCTGGGTGGTGGTGAGTCAAGAAGATTGTCGACAAACGACAAATCATCAATTACTAAAACAGGGGTAACGCTGGGGATTTGGGCAATGCTGGACAGTGGAGAACAGGGTGTTGGCTGAGCACGGCGGATTTGTTCCCCTCACCCGTGACGGACTGGTGGATCGGGTTGCCAAGACATTGGTGGACGCGATTTTGTCAGGGCGCATCCCGCCGGGCGCGCGGTTGGCCGAATCGCAGATTGCCCGCCAGATGGACCTGAGCCGCGCCCCCGTGCGCGAGGCGCTGCGGTTGCTGGAATCCTCGGGGCTGGTCGAATACCGGACCAATCGCGGCTTTTTCGTCAAGGCGGTATCGGCGGTGTCGGTCTCGGACCTTTACGAACTGCGCATCCTGCTTGAAACCGCAGCCGTTCGGCGGCTGACCGACACCAACGCCGATGCCGCGCTGCCTGCCCTGCGGGCACAGGTAGCAGAGCTTTACCGACTGGTGGATGAAGGTGCCGATCTGATGGCCCATGTCTCGGCGGATATGCAGTTTCACCGGCTGATTTGCGAATACTCGGGCAACCTGCGGTTTTTGCAATTGTTCGACCAGATCGCGAACGAGACAAAGCTGGGCTTGCTGGTGATCGGGCGGCTGTATGACGACGCGCACAAGATGGCCGAAACCCATGACCCGATTGTCGAAGCGATTGAACAGAAAGACGCGGATGCCGCGGCGGCAGCCATCGACTATCACATTCGCGTCGCCAAAGACTTGGTGACACAGCATTTTTATGACCAGCAAGAGGGCAAGGCGGAATGAAATGCTTTTACGCCAAAAAGACCGAGGCGCATGACCCCGCGTTTCGTCTGTATATGGGAAACATGGCGCGCAACGCCGAACAGGCCGAACGGGCGCGGCTGTTGCTGGCCGGGCTGGACCGGCTGGACATGCCCGTAACCGAGCCGGGCGAGGTGCCCCGTGCGCTGCTGGAAAAGGTCCACACGCCGGAATTGCTGCGGTTTCTGGAAACCGGATGGGACGAATGGAAGGCGCTGGAAGGGTCAGGCCCCGAGGTGGTGCCGAACGTCCATGCGCTGAACACGGAGCGCACCTATCCCAAACATATCGTGGGCAAGGCCGGCTGGCACATGGGTGACACATCCGCGCCATTGGGCAAGCATTCGTGGCAGGCGACACTGGGCGCTGCGGCGGCAGCCCACGATGCGGCGCAGGCGGTGTTGGGCGGCGACGCTGTGGCCTATGCGCTTTGCCGTCCGCCGGGGCACCACAGTTCGGCGGATATCGTCGCGGGTCACTGCATGATCAACTGCGCCGCCGTTGCCGCCGAAACCCTGCGCGAAACCCATGGACGGGTCGCGGTGCTGGATATCGACGTGCACCATGGCAATGGCACGCAGGACATTTTTTACGAACGCGACGACGTTCTGTTTGTCTCGGTCCACGCAACGCCGGAAACCTATTACCCCTTTTTCGTGGGCTACGATCACGAAACGGGGCGGGGTGCGGGCAAGGGCTTCAACCTGAACATCCCGCTGGCGCAAAGCACCGGCGACGATGGCTGGTGCAAAGCTGTCGCCACAGGGCTTGACCGCGTCGCCGCATTCAAGCCTGATGCGCTGGTTGTCAGTCTGGGGCTGGATGCCCACGAAAACGACCCCCTCAAAGGGTTGCTGGTCACCTTCGATGGCTTTGCCCGCGCGGGTGCGATGATTGCCGCCGCCGGTCTGCCGACAGTACTGGTTCAGGAGGGCGGATATCTTTCGCCGGACCTGACAACATCACTTGTTGCATTTCTGGCCGGATACACCGGACGGGACATGCAGTTCTGAAACGGGCGCGCCCTATGCCGCTCTGACCTACAGGAAGCCAAAATGAACACGCGTTCCAACTCGCTGCAAGAAACCGACATTGCCTATCAGCTGCACCCCTACACCAATGCGCGGGTGCATGAAGAGCAGGGCCCGATGATTATCACTAAGGGTGAGGGCTGCTATGTCTATGACAGCGAGGGCAAGAAATACCTCGAAGGTCTGGCGGGCCTGTGGTCGGTCGCTGTGGGCTTTTCGCAGCCGCGTCTGGTCGAGGCGGCGGCCAAGCAGATGGCCGAACTGCCCTATATCCAGAACTTTGCCCACAAGGCGCACGCGCCGGGTATCCTGCTGGCCGAAAAGCTGGTGGAAATGACGCCCGAGCATCTGACGAAAGTGTTTTACACCAACTCGGGCTCAGAGGCGAACGATACGGTCGTCAAATTCGTCTGGTTCATGAACAACATGCTGGGCCGCCCGAAGAAAAAGAAATTCCTGGCCCGCAACAAGGGCTATCACGGCATCACCATCGCCTCGGGCTCGCTGACCGGCTTGCCGGGCAACCAGCGCGGCTTTGACCTGCCGGCGATTCCCGTCGTGCATCTGACCTGCCCGCACCACTACCGCTGGGCCAATGAGGGCGAGAGCGAGACCGAGTTCACCGCGCGTCTGCTGAAAGAGGCCGAAGACACCATTCTGGCCGAAGATCCCGATACAATCGCGGCCTTCATCGGCGAGCCGGTGATGGGTGCCGGTGGCGTCATGACCCCGCCCGAAGGCTACTGGCCGGGCATCGAGGCGCTGTGCCGCAAGTATGACATCCTGCTGGTCTCGGATGAGGTCATCAACGGCTTTGGCCGCACCGGCCAGCCGTTCGGTTGCCAGACCTATGGTTTCACCCCCGATATTCTGGTGACGTCGAAACAGCTGACCTCGTCCTATATGCCGCTGGCCGCAATTCTGATGACCGATGCAGTTTACCAGATCATCGCGGATTACACCGCCGAACTGGGCACGCTGGGTCATGGCTTTACCGCAGGTGGCAACCCCGTGGCCTGTGCCGTGGGCATCGAGAACCTGAACATCATTCAGGAAGACGACCTGATGGGCAACGCTGCCCGTCTGGCAGACCGGCTGCAATCGGGGCTGCGCGCGTTTTCCGATCACCCGCTGGTGGGCGAAGTGCGCGGCATTGGCCTGATCGCGGGCGTCGAACTGGTGCGCGACAAGGCGACCAAGGCGTCCTTCGAACCGGCCGGCAAGATTTGCGCCATGGCGGCCAAATTTGCCGCCGAAGAGGGTCTGATCATCCGCAACATCTATGAAACCATCGGCATTTGCCCGCCGCTGATCATCACCGAGGCGCAGATTGATGAGTTGCTGGAAAAACTGGGCAAAGCTCTGGACCGGACGCTGGAATGGGCGCAGGCCGAAGGGCTGAAGTAACGCGGACTATTCTTCTGCAAGGCGGCGGCGCGCATATGTCGCGCCGCCGCCGTCTTTCGGCAAAGTGCGCTTGGGCTGACCCCGCAAGGTCATTCACCAATGTCCGAAAAGGAATGCGCCTTGCAGAAATCCAGAAGTTTGCGCACTTCGTCTGATCCTTCGCGGATCACGTCCCGACTTGTCCCGATCAGGGTAATCACGGCCTGCGCCTCGCCCTGCCAATCCAGTATCGGCGCGGCAACAGCGACCAGTCCGGGAATGAAATCGCCCTGAACAGTGGAATAGCCACGCCCACGCACCGAGGCGACAAGTGCTGCGATGCCTGCCTGGGTCGCGGGAAAATCGGGCATGATCTCTGGAGCTTTGCGCGCACGCAGCAATTCGGTTTTCAGCGCCTTTTCCATAGGCGGCTGCGCC
This sequence comes from Pseudosulfitobacter sp. DSM 107133, assembly GCF_022788695.1. Taxonomy (NCBI): domain Bacteria; kingdom Pseudomonadati; phylum Pseudomonadota; class Alphaproteobacteria; order Rhodobacterales; family Roseobacteraceae; genus Pseudosulfitobacter; species Pseudosulfitobacter sp. DSM 107133. The sequence continues at coordinate 509,039 of NZ_CP085155.1, read as the reverse complement.
CCATAGGTCAGAAACACCCGACCGGTTGATGAATTCAGCAGCGGCAGCGTCGTGCCCAGACCCATCGAGGTGACAATGGGCGATGCAGCACGCTCCCACCTGACCACGGTGGCCCCGCTTGCGCCCCAGACAGAAAGCAGCACGGTCAGGCCGGTGTCTTCGCGCAGCTCTGCCAGTTCGCCCGACGGCCCGTTGACAAAATCGTGCCGAGCAAGGGCCGCCAGACCAAGGTCGATAGACCCGCGCCCCAGATCGTATTTGCCCGACCGCCCGCCCTGCATCACAAGACCCGCATTCAGGAATGACGCCAGATAACGGTGCACCTTGCTGGGGGGCATGTCTGCGGCGCGTGCAAGATCGGTCAGCGAAATCGGGCTGTCGTGTTGCGCCATTACCGCCAGCACGCGCAGCGCCGCATCAAGCGATTGAATGCCTCCGCCTGAAGTCATGTCCTTTGTGTCGCGTGCCATATGAGTCCTGAACCGCCTTGGGAAAACCGGTGTTGCCCGTTCTGATACCAGCCGCAATGCCGACAAACAACGCGCGCGTCCCTTGCGCCTGTTCGGGCCGGTTCCCCCATCGCGGAGCGACGCCAACGTTCGGTGCACAGGCTGAAAATCGCACCCAATCGGGCGGCAGGAAACTGCATCATATTTCCATTATACAGAATCTATTGCGCATTACGCAATAAATTTGCAATACTGACACCCGTCGATGTCGAACGGGAGGGTTTGCGATGTCCAAGCTGAAAACCATGGCAATAGTCGGCGGCGGGCCTGCCGGTCTGTATGCCGCGATCCTGATGCGTCGCAAAATGCCGCAGGTCGAAGTGACCGTTTTTGAACAGAACCCCGAAGGCGCGACTTTTGGCTTTGGAGTGGTTTTTTCGGATCAGGCGCTTGGGTTTCTCAAGGCCGCCGATCCCGAAATTCACGATCTGGTGCTGCCGCATATGGAGCGCTGGCAGAACATGACACTGAACCTGCCCGATGACACCGTGACGCTGGATGGCATCGGATTTACCGCATTGGGGCGGCTGGAGCTGATCGAAATCCTGCGAAAACATGCGCAAGGCCTGGGGATAGACATCAGGTTCGACGCCCGCATTGACGATATCACGGCGCTGGACGCTGACGTTGTGGTGGGGGCGGACGGGCTGAATTCGCTTGTGCGGCAAACCTTTGAAAGCCGGTTCGCGCCCCAGATCGAAAGCTTTAATTGCCATTTCGCCTGGTTCGGGGCGACCCGTGCGTTTGATACCCTGACCCAAAGCTTTATCCGCACGCCAAAGGGGGCGATGAACGCGCACCACTACCGGTTTTCGCCGGATCGTTCGACCTTTATCGTCGAATGCAGCGACGCCACATTCCAGCGCTATGGCTTTGACACCATGAGCGAGGAGGCCAGTGCGGCGCTGTGCGAAGACCTGTTTGCCGATGTGCTGGACGGGGCCAGGCTGATTACCAACAAATCCATCTGGCGGCAGTTTCCCCGCATGTGGTGCCCCACATGGGTCTATGACCGCTATGTGCTGGTTGGCGACGCGGCCCATACGGCGCATTTTTCAATCGGCTCCGGCACCCGTTTGGCGTTTGAGGATGTGATCGCGCTGGTTCAGGCGCTGTCCGAACATGCGGATTGGCAAGACGGGTTGGCGGCCTATCAGGCGGCCCGTTTGCCCCTAGCGAAAAAGATCGTCGATGCCGCCAATACCTCGGCCACTTGGTATGACACGTTTGATGCCAAGATGGACAAGGCGCCGATCGACTTTGCCTTTGACTATGTCACCCGATCGGGGCGTGTTGATATGGCGCGTCTGCGCAAACTCTCGCCCGAGTTCGCGCGACGGTATGAGGCCGAGAAAGCTGCGGCTGTGATTGTCGATCCTCTCAGCAACGACACACCAGGCGCGCGCGAAATCGGGTTTGATAAATCCGCGCACCCCAATTGTTCCGATGTGCTGTGGCAGAACCTGACGCGCAATCCTGACAAACCTGCGGTGATCGGCGCGGCGGGGGCTGTGAGCTATAAAGAATTGATTACCCAAGCCGCCCAGTGGGGCAATGCGTTCAAGGCAGCGGGACTGGCGCGGGGCGAACGCATCCCGTTTTTCATGAACGATACGCCAGCCTATGTTGCCGCCTTTTTCGGTGCCGTGCGGGCGGGGTTTGTTCCGGTGCTGTTGAACACCCAGACCCCCGCGGAAACGCTGAACTTTTTCCTGAAAGACACCGGCGCGCGCATGGCGTTGTGCGAGGCCGATCTTGCCGACCATTTTGGCCCGCAGGTGCTGGAGGGCACCGACGTGACCACTGTGATTTCGGTGAATGGCCACGGCGATGGCGCGGCTGTGGTGCCTGCCGATGCATTTCTGGCAGGCCAGCCGACCGAACTGGCCTGTTGCGACACCGGCCCTGACGATATGGCGTTCTGGATGTATTCCTCTGGCTCGACAGGCCGCCCCAAGGGGATCGTCCACCTGCATCACGACATGGCCTATACCCACCAGTCGTTCGGCGCGCAGGTGCTGAAGCTGACCCCCGACGACATCTGTTTTTCGGTGCCCAAGATGTTCTTTGCCTATGGCTTTGGCAACTCTGTCACCTTTCCCTTCTCGGTCGGGGCAACCACGGTGCTGATGTCGGGCAAGCCCACGCCCGATGCGGTGCTTGACGCCATCGAGACGTACAAGCCCACGGTGTTCTTCGGCCTGCCGACGCTGTTCACCGCGCTGGCCCATCACCCGCGCGCGGTTTCGGCTGATTTTTCGTCACTGCGTCAAAGCATGTCTGCCGCAGAAATCCTGTCGGCGGATGTGTACACCACATGGAAACAACTGACCGGACACGGACCCACCGAAGGGCTTGGTTCCACCGAGTTGTTGCACATCTACCTGTCCAACAGTCTGGAGGATCACCGGCTGGGGGCCGCAGGCGCGCGGGTTCCGGGTTATGAGATCAAGCTGCTGACACCCGAAGGCGTGCCCGCGCAGCCGGGTGAAGAGGGGGTGATGTATGTGCGCGGCCAATCCTCGGCCCCGCAGTATTGGAACCGCCCCGACAAAACCCGCGACACCATGCGCGACGACTGGATCTATACCGGTGACCGGTTCATCGAACGCGATGGCTACTACTATTTTCAGGGGCGCGCTGATGAGCTGATCAAGGTGTCGGGGCAATGGGTCTGGCCCGGCGAGGTCGAAAAATGTCTGGCCGAACACCCCGACATTCATGAATGCGCGGTGCTGGCACATGAGCTGGACGACAAGCGTATGACCCTGCGCGCGGTGGTCTGTCTGCGTGACGGGATTACAGCGGGCAAAGCCTCTGATGCCTCTATCAAGGCTTTCGTGAAAGAGCGGCTGCAACCGTTCAAATATCCTCGGATCATCGACTATCGCGACAGCCTGCCAAAGACCGGCACCGGCAAGATTGACCGCCAGGCTTTGGCGCAGGCTGAATTCATGCGCATCCCTGCCTGATCGGGGGATACGTGCAAGGCGTTCCAAGGGGCGCAAGACTATCTGGGAAGTGGAGACACACAGTGAAATTTGTATTGGTACATGGCGCAGCGCACACAGGCGCCCATTTCGAAAAAGTGGCGGATTTGCTGCGCGGCGCGGGCCATCAGGTGACCTGTCCGACGCTTGCGGGCAACCGGGCGGGCGATAACCCCGCAGAGATCACGCTTGCCGATGCCATCGACAGCCTTGTCGATGTGCTTGCAGATATGGATGACGTGGTGTTGCTGGGGCACAGCTGGGGCGGGATGGCCATTACCGGTGCCTATGACAAGCTGCCAGCTGGCAAGATCCGTCGCCTGATCTATTACTCTGCCTTTGTGCCGAACCCCGGCGAAAGCCTGCTGGACATGGTGCCGCCGCATTATGTCGCCATGTTTGACGAAATGGGCGCCGCCACGGGAACTGTGGGCTTCCCGCTCCCGATCCTGCGCGAAGCGTTTATGAACGATGCCGATCTTGCCACTGTGGAAAAACACATGGCCGATCTTGTGCCGCATCCCTATCGCACCATGGCGGACAAGATCGTGCTGTCTAAATCACCCGCCGAATTTGATTGCGGCAAAAGCTATCTGCACATGCAACAAGACATTGCGCTGCCTGCCTCTTATCCGTGGCACCCGCGCCTGTCCGAAAAGCTGGGGCTTTACCGCCTTGTGTCGATGCCCGGCAGCCATTCGACATTTCTGACCAATCCCGAATTGCTGGCAGAGAAAATCATCGAAGCCGGTCGCGATTGACCAATGATCCGGGCGGGCCGTTGCGCGGCCTGCCACATGAACAGGAACTCCAGATGACTTTTGTTTTTGATCCCATGCCAACGCCCAGCCTGCCCGTCACAGGTGATGCGCTGCGCTTTCCGATCCGCCGCATCTTTTGCGTGGGGCGCAACTATGCTGCGCATGCCATCGAGATGGGCAAAGACCCCGACCGCGATCCGCCGTTCTTTTTCACAAAGCCCGCAGACGCTGTGGTGCAAGACGGTGAAACGGTGGCCTATCCCCCCGAAACGGAAAATTTCCATTACGAGGCGGAACTGATCGTTGCCATCGGCACGGATGGTGTGAATATCGCAGAAGCTGAGGCGCTGAACCATGTCTATGGCTATGGTGTCGGCAACGATCTGACCCGCCGCGATCTGCAACTGGACGCGCGCGAAAAGGGGCGGCCGTGGGATTGGGGCAAGGCTTTTGACCGTTCGGCGCCCATGGCCGCGCTGCACAGGGTCAGCGATGTGGGTCACCTGTCGGCGGGGGCGATCCGGCTGACGGTGAACGGTGCGGTCAAACAAGAGGCGGATCTGTCCGAGCTGATCTGGACCGTGCCCGAGGTGATCTCGATCATTTCCCATTCGATTGCGCTGAAGGCGGGCGATATCATCATGACAGGCACCCCTGCGGGTGTCGGACCGCTGGTCGCCGGTGACATCTGTGTGGTGTCCATTGACGGGCTGGGCGATCTGACAACCACAATCGGCCCCGCTGTCTGAGGCAGCCACCCCGAAAGGAGACCGAGATGACCGACGACATCACACATGAAAACGTGGCACATGGGATGCAACCCGAAGACACGCCCGAGCTGCGCGCGCTGTACAAGGGGTTCGAGGACCAGCACCTGATCCCGCTGTGGACCCAAACGGGCGATCTGATGCCAATGCATCCCAAGCCCGCCGCGTTGCCCCATGTGTGGCGCTGGAAAGATCTTTTGCCGCTGGCCGAAGCCTCGGGCGATCTGATCCCGGTGGGGCGGGGCGGTGAACGGCGCGCCATCGGGCTTGCCAACCCCGGTCTGGGTGGCAAGGCCTATGTCAGCCCGACGTTGTGGGCGGCTATTCAGTATCTGGGGCCCCGCGAAACCGCGCCCGAACACCGCCATGCCCAGAACGCCTTTCGCTTTGTGGTCGAGGGCGAAGGGGTCTGGACGGTGGTGAACGGCGATCCGGTGCGCATGTCGCGCGGCGATCTGTTGCTGACGCCTGGCTGGAATTTCCACGGGCACCACAACGACACCGACCAGCCGATGGCCTGGATCGACGGGCTGGATATTCCGTTTTCAAAACAGAACGATGTGGGGTTCTTTGAGTTCGGCTCCGACCGCGTCACCGACTATGCCACCCCGCGTTTCAGCCGGGGCGAGCGGCTGTGGGCCCATCCCGGACTGCGCCCGCTGTCCAAACTGGAAGACACAGTTTCCAGCCCGCTGGCCGCGTTCCGCTGGGAATTCACCGACCGTGCGTTGACCGAACAGCTGTTGCTGGAAGACGAGGGCCAGCCGGCGACCTACAGCCTTGGCCACGCGGGTATCCGGTTTGTGAACCCCACCACCGGCGGCGATGTCATGCCCACCATACGCTGTCAGTTCCACCGCCTGCGCGCGGGCGCAACCAGCCGCACGCGGCGCGATGTGGGGTCTTCGGTGTTTCAGGTGTTTTCGGGCAGGGGATCGGTTGTTCTGGACGGGACCGAACACAAGCTGGACATCGGAGACATGTTCGTCGTCCCGTCCTGGGTCAGCTGCAAGCTTCAGGCGGACGACACGTTCGATCTGTTCCAGTTTTCGGATGCGCCGATCATGGAGCGACTGCATTTCGACCGCACGGCATTTGTCGAGGAATGACCCGCATGTCGCTGGAGGACGCGCGTAAGGCACTGATCGAACGGCAGGGCAGCGGCGCGCGCTATGATGCGCCTGCCGCCCCGACGGATGAATTGCTGGCGGTGCGGCGTCTGACATCGGTGCTGGCACGCCTGATTAACGATATGCCCGACAGCAGCCTGTCTAAGGGCAGCGAAACGGCCCGAACGGTTGCTCGTGCGGCCCTTGCTGCGCGGCGTTTAAGCGAGGGTCTTGCCGCTGTCCGTACGGCTGCGCAGCCCGCGCCGGTCAGGGTGAAGCTTGCGGTGCCTGCCAAGGACGTCTTGGCAGCCGCAACATTGCCCGCCCACGCCCTGCGTCATCTGTTCGATCACACGCGGGTGCACCTGAATGTTGAATGGCGCGACATGACTGACAGCGGATGGGACCGCGATGTTCTTCTGGATCAGGCCGCCGTTACGTCTGTGCGGCAACTGCCGGTGCGTCATGAACAGGACCTGAAGGCCAGCATACAGGCGCTATCGGTGCAAATGGCGTCTGTCGCCCCCAATTGATCGCCCTGGCAGGTCGCACCGTGTCTGCACAAGGTCGCAGAGCGTGGAAAACCATCTGACCGAGCGTGTATAATTGCGTCATCCTGCCTGAAAGATAGCGACATGACCAAAGCCGCCACACCGCCAGTCACCAAACGTCTTCGGGTCGCGTTCCTGCTCGCTGACCGCTTTACGTTGTCGGCCTTTGCCAACTTTGTCGACGTCCTGCGGCTGGCCGCAGACGAGGCCGATCACTCGCGCCCGATCCTGTGCGACTGGGTGGTGCTTTCGGACACGCTTGAATCGATCCGCTCAAGCTGTGGCGTCAGGGTTCAACCCGATACGCGTCTGCGACAAGCTGGGCGGTACGATTATATCGTCGTGGTCGGCGGCCTGATCGGTGACAGCGCCGCATTGAACGGTGCTACACAGGATTTCCTGCTGAAGCAGGCAGAGGCGGGTGTGCCCTTGGTGGGGTTGTGTACCGGCGTTTTCATCTTGCAGCGGGCGGGGTTGCTCAAGGGCTATCGCTGCTGCGTCAGCTGGTTCCACCATCAGGATTTTCTGGACCAGTTCGAAGCGGAATCCCCGATATCTGACCAGATTTTCGTGGTCGACCGGGACAGGCTGACCTGTTCGGGCGGGCACGGGGCGGCGCATCTGGCGGCCTTTCTTGTGCAGCGACACGTTGGCCAGTCTGCCGCGATCAAAAGCCTGAACATCATGATGATCGACGACGCGATGAGCGGTGAAAAACCCCAGCCCAGTCACAATTCGGCCAAACGCGCCACCGATGCGCTGGTAAAACGTGCGGTGTTGCGGATGCAGCAGCATCTTGAAATGCCAAAAACTGTCGACGAACTGGCGCGCGCGCTGGACGTGGGGCGCAGAACGCTTGAGCGCCGGTTTCTTGCCGATCTGCATCAGACCCCGACCAAGGTCTATCTGGATTTGCGGCTGGAACGGGCGCTGCAACGGCTGCGCGCAACCGATGCGTCGATCACCGAGGTCGCGCTGGCCTGCGGCTTTTGCGATGGACCGCACCTGTCGCGCACGCTCAAGGCCGAGCGTGGCGTGACTCCGTCAGAATATCGCAAGGCCCAGGCCGGACACAGCGAAGCGGGCGAGGACCTGCCTGCCGTGGGCGTTCTGCTGCGCAATTACACATAAACAAAGCCGGAGCAGCAGAACCACCCCGGCTTTGGTACTTCATCCCAAGATCGCCGCAACCTCAGAGGTCAAGCTGGACCCGTCCGCGCGGGTTCGAGCAGCAGGCGAGAATGTAGCCTTCGTCGATCTCTTCCTCGGTGATGCCGCCGTTGTGCACCATATGCACATCGCCGCTGTTCTTTTTGACCTTGCAGGTGCCGCAGACACCAAAGGTGCAGCCCGACGGGATCGCAATGCCGGCCGAACGTGCAGCGGCAAGGACAGTATCGGTTTCGGGGCAGTTGGTCGTGACACCGCTGATGTCAAAGACCACCTCGGCCTGAACATGCTCTTCCGGCAGATCGTCTTCGGGTGTGGGAACTTCGATATTGTCCATCGTAGGAAGCTGTGGCGCCTGGAAGCTTTCCTGATGGTAATGGTCCATGTCAAAGCCCAGACCGGCCAGCGCCTCGCGCACCGATTGCATAAAGACCTCGGGACCGCAGCAGAACACTTCGCGTTCCAGATAGTCGGGAGCCATCAAACCCAGCATCAGCTGGTTGAACCGCCCCTGGTATCCGGTCCAGGGCTGATAGATGTCGGCCTTTTCGACGACCCATTTCAGATCCAGACCCGAAATACGGGTGGCCATATGCTCGAGGCGACGCTTGAAAATGATTTCCGACGGGCTGCGGGCGCAGTTGACAAAGACGATGTCACATGGACGCCCCAGATCGTAGATCTCGGTGGTCATGGACATCATGGGCGTGATGCCCGAACCGGCCGAGATAAACAGATATTTTTCAGCAGGGTGCACGGACGAGGTGAAGTGCCCGGCCGGGCCCATCGCCTTGAGTGTCATGCCCTGACGCAGGTTGTCGATGATCCAGCGGGTGCCGATGGAATCCGGCTGCGCCTTGATCGTGATCGTCAGCGACTTGGGGCGCGAAGGCGACGACGAAATCGTGTAGGTGCGGTAAAGCGGCCCGCCCGGCACTGGCAGCTCAAGCGTGACGAACTGCCCCGCATCAAAGTTGAAATCCCGCCCCGAAGGCGCCTGAAAGCACGCTGTGACAACATCCGGCGATTCAGGCAGGATCGAGACACATTCAAGCGGTTCGTCATCGGTCCAGTGATCGGTTTTGACGGCCAGTTTCTTTGTCATCTGCTGTTACTCCGCAGCAAGGTTTGCAGGCAGGTGCGACGCGCGCATCCGGTCGAGATACCAGTTTACAAACTGGATCACGCCGTCTTCATGCTGGGGAGAGTAGGGGCCCGGTTCATAGGCCGGCGAGTTGATGCCCGACTGGTTGTTCTCGACAACGCGACGGTCCTCGTCGTTGGTGTGCTCCCAGACGGTCGTCAGGTTTTTCAGGTCGTAATCCACGCCTTCAACCGCATCCTTGTTCACCAGCCAGGTGGTTTGAACCTGCGTTTCCTGCGGGCCGATGGGGGTCACGCGGAAGGTGATGGAATGGTCGGTCAGGAAGTGGTTCCAGGTGGCCGGATAGTGGAACATCAGCAATGTGCCCGCGTCAAGGAAGGGCACCTGACCCAGACGTTTCTGCACGGCAATCTTGCCGTTGACGGTATAGCTTTCGGCCCCGTCAAGCAGCGGCATCCGTGTGATGCGGTACTCGCCGTTCTTGCCCATCTTGAACCGCGACGGAACGCCTGCGCCTTCAAGCCGGTTAAAGTGGTTTTCAACCTTTTCGGGGAACACGCCACCATGGGCCACGCCGGTGATCGAGGGATCTTCGGGATAGGTGCGGCACAGGTCGGGGTGGTTGCCCGAGCAGTGATAGCACTCGCGGTTGTTTTCCCAGACCAGCTTCCAGTTGCCGTTTTCAGTGATGGTCGACTGAAAGGCCACCTTGGCGTTCGACAGGTCGTGTACGCCCAGATAGGGCGAGGAGGTTTCGACGAAATCGTCGAAATCGGGTGCTTCATTTGCCAGGCAGATGTACACCAGCCCCGCAACGATGCGGCAATGCACCGGCTTCAGCCCGTGTTTGGAGGGGTCAAAATCCTGGCCCATGTCGCGCGCCCACAGCAGGCGCCCGTCCAGGTCGTAGGTCCATTGGTGATAGGGGCATGTCAGGTTTGCCACGCGGCCCTGAGCGGACGAGCAAAGCACCGAGCCGCGGTGACGGCAGCTGTTGTGAAAGGCGTTGATCTCGCCCTTGCTGTTGCGCAGGATGATGACATCATAGGCGCCGACCTGAAGCCGCTGGTAGCTGCCGGTTTTATCAAGCTGGCAGGCCGGGACGGCAAACAGCCAGTCGCGATACCAGATCGCTTCAAGATCCGCCTGAAAGATGTCTGAGGAATTGTAGAACGGCTGGGGCAGCCCGTATCCAGGGCGGTGCTGCGTCAGCAGGTCGGCAAGGTGAGGTGTTGGCATTGCCATGGCGAAACTCCTGTCGCGGGTGGCCCTAATTGCGCGGACAAAGTCATTCTGCGCGGCAGTTGGCAATTGTAAAAAATCTCATGTGAGATTAGCATGAGTAATCTCATTTTGGCTGTGATCCATTGGCGACATCCCAGAACAGAAAGCGACTATTCCAGTGCTGAAACCCTATGATCTGCCCTCACTCGGTGATCTTGCCTGTTTTGAGGCCGCTGCACGAAATTTGAGCTTCAAGCAGGCATCAGCCGAGTTGAACGTGACCCCCGCCGCCGTAAGTCACCGCATCAAGGCTTTGGAGCGGGAGTTGGATCAGCCCTTGTTTAACAGGCATTATAGGGGCGTCGAGCTGACCGAATCAGGGGCCTTGCTGTTTGTTGCCTTGCAACGCGGTTTTGAAACGATATCGGAATGCGTCGCGCGGATCCGAAACCATCAGGCGCATATGGGGGCTTCGATCTCTGCGACGACAGCGATGAGCGGTCTTTGGCTGACGCCGCGCCTGGGCGCTTTCTGGAAGACCCATCCCGGAGTGGCTATATCACAGCTCATCCAAGATCAGGGAAAAGCGCAGGGTGTCGACCTGAGTATTCACTATGGCGATCCGTCTTCCGAAGAAGGAGAAACGCGTGTGTTGTTCCACGACCGGATTCTGGCGATGGGCAGTGAACAATTTGCCGAGACCTGGAAAATCGAGAACATCGACGATCTGCTGTCGGTTCCGCTTATTCACACGCAATCCGGCATCAACCCCTATACCGAATGGACAGACTGGTTTGCCAATTTCGACCGCACGGCGCCGTCCGGCCCCGGATTTTATCTGAACAATTACCTGATCTCGCTTCAGGCGGCAGAAGATCACATTGGCGCGGTGTTGGGCTGGGAAGGATTGCTGGGCGGCTATCTGAGCAGCGGACGATTGGTCCGGCTGACGCCGGAAACGATGGAGTCGCCGCATTCGTTTTATCTGCGCATTCATGGGCGTGCGTCAGCGAATGCACGACTGTTTGCGGAATGGCTGGCGAAACCGGCTTAGAGCGCCCCGCCTTAAACTTGAATCGCTTGTTCGCTGCCTGTCGGCTGCGCCTCCAACGCGAAAAGCGATCCTCGTGTTTCAGGTTAAAGGCGGGACGCTATAGGACCCATTCAGCCATGAAAAAACCGGCAGGAGTGTTCCCGCCGGTTTCTTGTTGTGTCCTGACCTTGCAGCTTAGCTGCGCGGCTTGAGGTTTTCGGGGTCGTACAGCGGCGCATAGCCGATGCCAGCAACCTCAACCTCGAACGGCTCGTCAAAATACGTCACCCGCAGTTTGCGACCGATCTGGCAATAGTCATGCGGCAGATAGGCCAGCATGATGTTTTTGCCAACGGTCGGGCCGAACGCCTGCGACGAGGTATAGGAACGACGCCCCAACGCATCAACCAGCACTTCGTTGGTCTCGGGGTCCATCACCGGCATGGTGTTCACCGGATAACGCGCGACGCCCTGGCTATCGACGTTGTCATGCATCACCAATGTGCACAGCATGGCAGGCTGATGTTCGCGTGCGCGATACTCAAGGTGCTTTTCCTTGCCGCAGAAATCGGCCTCTTTGACCTTGGGACGCGACAGGTCTGCCTCGTACAGGTTGTAGCGCGTTTGCAAGTCAGCGTTTTGCAGGCGCAGCGATTTTTCCAGACGACGCGAGTTTGCATAGGTTTCGACGCCGAACGCCATGACACCGGTTTCACGCAGCGCGTCCCAGACGGCCAGACCGTCCGCGTAGGGCAGGTGAAGTTCCCAGCCCTGTTCGCCCACATAAGAGATGCGGAAGGCGCTGACCGATTTGCCTGCAATCTCGATCTGCTTGATGGCCGCGAAGGGGAAGTTTTCGTGATCCAGCCCGTCCGGGTCCGCGACGACCTTTTTCAGGGTGTCACGGGCATTCGGGCCCCAGATGCCGATGGTAGTATAGGCTTCGGTCACGTCGGTGATGGTGACGTCCAGCCCACGGTCCTGCGCGGTGCGCTTCATATATTCCAGATCGCGCGGGCCGGCATCGGCCCCGTTCACCAAACGGCAACGATCGGCCATGCGGAACACGGTAAAGTCGGCGCGTACGTTGCCTTCTTCGTCCAGCATGTGGGTATAGATGCCCTTGCCAACCATATTGTCGCCACCGACTTTGGCGGCGCACAGCCATTCCATCAGCGCGACATGGTCGGGCCCCGAAATGTCGGTCATGTGGAAGTGCGACAGGTTGATGATGCCGCAGTCGGCGCTCATCTCCAGCTGCTCGGCGTTGGACACGCGCCAGAAGTGACGGTTGTCCCACTCGTTTTCACGCACAGGCACCTGATCGGCATATTTCTCAAGCAGATGCGCGTTGGCTTCATAGCCGTGCGCCCGCTCCCAGCCGCCAAGCTCCATAAAGTGACCACCCAGTTCGATTTCGCGCTCATAGAACGGCGAGCGGCGGATGCCACGGGCATTGGCAAAGGGTTCGCGCGGGTGAACCGGCGGGTTATAGATTTTCGCGGCGGTTTCTGCACAGCGGCCCGAGATGTAATCCTCGTTCAGCTGGAATTCGTTGAAGCGTGCGTAATCGACCGAATGGTGGTCGATATGGGTGCGCCCGTCGGTCATCCAGTCGGCAACCAGCTTGCCCATGCCGGGGCCATCCTTGACCCAGATCGCAACCGCATACCACAGGCCACGCAGCTTGCGGCTTTCGCCCATCGACGGGCCGCCATCGGTTGTGGTTTGCAGCAAACCGTTGAACGAATGGCTTTCGTTGTAGCCAAGCTCGGCCAGGATGGGCGTCAGCTCCATCGCGCGCTCAAGCGGTTCAATCACATCTTCCAGCTCAAGATCGCGCTGCGAGGGCGACAGGCGGGCCTGGTCTTTTTCAAGCAGCTCGCGGGGGTGCACCATGCGCACGTCTTTTTCGTAGTAATAGCCCCATTCCATCTGACCACCTTCGGCGGTTTTGGGATCGCCCGTGTCGCGCATATAGGCCGAGTTGCCCTGATCGCGCAGCAGCGGACGGCCGATTTCCAGACCGGTGTCCGCAAATTCGTTATAGGGTCCGAAGAATGTCAGCGGGTGGTCGACCGGCATCACGGGCAGATCTTCGCCCGCCATTTCGGCAATCAGACGGCCCCAAAGGCCGGCGCAAACCACAACGTAATCGGCGGTGATGGTGCCGCGCGAGGTTTTGACGCCCTTGATGCGGCCATCTTCGGTGATCAGCTCCAACGCCGGGGTGTTGGCAAAGGCTTTCAGCTTGCCGGTTTTCTCGGCCGCATCCACCAGCTTGCCCGCAACAGTCTGCGAACGCGGAATCACCAGACCCGCATCCGGGTCCCACATTGCGCCCTGGATCTGGTCTTCTTCCAGAAGCGGGAATTTCTCTTTGGCTTCGGCCGCCGAGATCATTTTGACATTGGTGCCAAACGCGCGGCCTGAATCGCAACGGCGGCGCAGTTCGGCCATGCGGGCATCATCGCCCACGCGCGCGACCTCAAGGCCGCCGATCCGCGAGTAGTTGCCCATCTTCTCGTAGAAATCCATCGAGTACATGGTGGTCCAGCAGGTCAGTTCGTCATGCGCAGTGGCATAGCAAAAGTCAGAGGCGTGGGCCGTCGAACCAACGTCGGTCGGAATGCCCGATTTGTCGATACCGACAATATCAGTCCAGCCGCGTTCGATCAGGTGGTGGGCGACAGAAGCGCCAACAATGCCGCCGAGACCGACGATGACGACATTCGCGTGTTTGGGAAACGAGGACATAGATCATTCCAATTGTTCGAGTTGTCAAAGAGACATGCAACGGGTTGCGTTAGGCTGCCAAAACTATTCCGGCATTCGCTGTGACAAAGGCGTCATCTGACAGCAAAAGTGAGGGGTGAGATTGCATCAAACTGGCGGATTCGGCCAGAAATGATAAACCTTGGGGCTTACAGCTGGCGAACGAGTTCGGGCAGGACATCAAAGATATCTGCGACCATCCCGTAATCGGACACCTGAAAAATCGGTGCCTCTTCGTCGGTGTTGATCGCGACAATTACCTTGCTGTCTTTCATTCCGGCCAGGTGCTGGATCGCGCCGGAAATCCCGCAGGCGATGTACAGATCGGGGGCGACGACCTTGCCGGTTTGCCCGATTTGCAGATCGTTCGCGGCATAGCCTGCATCAACCGCCGCGCGCGACGCGCCAACAGCGGCGCCAAGCTTGTCCGCCAGTGGCGACAGCACCTTCTGGAACCTGTCCTGCGAGCCAAGCGCACGGCCCCCCGACACGATGATTTTGGCCGAGCTCAGGTTGGGCCGGTCGCTGTCGGACAGGGTGTTGGCGATGAAACGCGACAGATCAGAAGCGTTGGGTGTCTCGACATGTTTCACCGGGGCGGCGGCATCGGCGGCGCTGGCCGCGCTGAACCCTGCGGTGCGCACAGTCAGAACGCGCTTGGCCTCGGTGCTTTGCACCACTTCGATGGCGTTTCCGGCATAGATCGGACGCTTGAAGGTGTCGGGGGAAACAACCTCGGTGATTTCCGAGATTTGGGCCACGTCCAGCAGCGCCGCAACGCGGGGCAGGACGTTTTTGCCGGTGGCAGTGGCGGGGGCCAGGATCGTGTCGTAATCGACGGAAAGCGCCACAATCAGATCCGCTGTCGCTTCTGCAAGACGATGCTCAAGCGCGTCTGCATCCGCAACGATCACGCTGCGCACACCGCCCAGCTGTGCGGCCTGCGCAATTGCCGCATCGGCGTTTTTGCCCGCGACCAGAATATCGACATCGCTGCCGATTTGCAGCGCGGCTGTCAGCGCTTTTGCGCTCTGTTCGGACAGGGATGCATTGTCGTGTTCTGCAAAGACCAGAATTGCCATGTTTTGTTACTCCGAATTCAGTCAGATGACGCCGGCTTCGTTTTTGAGACGGTCGAGCAGGTCAGCGACACTGGCGACCTTCACACCTGCGGTGCGCTCGGCGGGTTCTTCGACGCGCAGCACTGTCAAACGCGGTGCCGCCGTGATGCCAAAGTCCTCGGGCGTTTTTTGCTCCAGAGGTTTCTTTTTGGCCTTCATGATGTTTGGCAACGACGCATAGCGCGGCTCGTTCAGGCGCAGATCGGCGGTGATGATGGCGGGCAGGGCAATCTCGATGGTTTGCAGGCCTTCGTCCACCTCGCGTGTCACCTTGGCATGGCCATCGCCCAGTTCTAGCGCCGAGGCGAAGGTGCCCTGCGACCAGCCCAGCAGGGCCGACAGCATCTGGCCGGTCTGGTTGGCATCGTCGTCGATGGCCTGTTTGCCCAGAATAACAAGTCCGGGCGCTTCGGTCTCGACCACCGCTTTCAGCAGTTTGGCGACGCCCAGCGGTTCGATGGTACCTTCGGCCACGATCAGAATGGCGCGATCAGCCCCCATCGCCAGTGCGGTGCGCAGGGTTTCCTGCGCTTGGGCGGGACCGATGGAAACGACGACAACCTCGTCTGCCTGACCCGCTTCCTTGAAGCGAATGGCCGCTTCGACGGCAATCTCGTCAAAGGGGTTCATCGACATTTTCACATTGGCAAGCTCGACGCCGCTTCCGTCCGCCTTGACGCGGATTTTCACGTTATAGTCAATGACCCGCTTCACGGGGACCAAAACCTTCATGATTGCTCCTCTCTGCCGTGCCCTGATTTTGTCAGGGCTGGGCGCGTGCATTTTGTAGAACCGTTGCGACATGCTGTTTTCGCAGCCGTCCGCCGGATGTATCGTTTTTATCTCGCCCACAGGGGATGATAGGGCCGCGAATAAGGGCGATCCAAGAGAGAATCCCGGATTCGTGACACGTAACTTCGCAGTTTACGCGCCCTCGAAACAGTATGATTGCGTCAGCCTGATATTAAGACTACGACATGGAGCTGTGATTTCTTGCCCTGCAAACGGAGCAACCAGATGGATTCGCAAACACAGTCGAAACGAACGGCACCGCGCGCGGCGACATCGCGCAGTGTCGGCGCGCGTCCCGAAGGGGTGCGCCTGTCGGTCGGGTTTATTCTGGCCCGGCGTTTCACCCTGTGCGCCTTTGCGAATTTTGTCGATGTCCTGAGGCTTGCCGCAGATGACGGGGATCGCAGCCGGCCTATTCTGTGCAACTGGACGGTGTTGACCGACACCATGGATCTGGTGACGTCGAGCTGCGGGATCACGGTGCAGCCGCGCGAACGCCTGGGTGATCCGGCGCGTTTTGATTACATCGTGGTGGTTGGCGGGTTGATGGATGAATTGCCCGGTCTCAGCGCCACATATACCCAATATCTGCATCAGGCGGCTGCGGCGGGTGTGCCGCTGGTGGGGGTGTGTTCCGGTGCCTTCATGCTGCATCAGGCAGGGCTGATGGACGGCTACCGCTGCTGCGTCAGCTGGTTTCATCACGCGGAATTTCTGTCCCAGTTCGAAGGGCTGAATCCGGTATCAGACCAGATTTTTGTGGTAGATGGCGACCGGCTGACCTGTTCCGGCGGCGCCAGTTCGGCACATCTGGCGGCCTATCTGGTTGACCGTCACGTCGGACGGGCACAGGCCAGCAAAAGCCTGCACATCATGATTATCGACGAAGCGCTGCAACCGGAAAAGCCGCAACCGGGCATCAGCATGGATTTCAAAACCCGCGATCCTATCGTTTTGCGCGCGCTATTGCTGATGCAGCAAAACATCGACACCCCCATGTCAGTTGCTGAGATTTCGCGGCGGATGGGGCACAGCAAGCGCCAGCTTGAACGGCATTTCCGATTGGCGCTCGAAACCTCTCCGCAAGCGGCTTTTCTGAGCATCCGGCTTTCACTGGCCCATCACCTGATCGAAACAAGCGAGAAATCCATAGCGCAAATCGCGCTGGATTGCGGGTTTTGCGATTCTTCGCATCTCAGCCGGATGTTCCGCCGCCGTTATGGCTGCACGCCGGTGGTAGTGCGTCAGCAACGCGAAAATGCAGCGGCCTGACAGGCAAAACCGCCGCGACGCAAATGCGGCGCGGCGGTCCATTTTGTTTTAGAAGCGTTCAGGCGTTAGCGCGGCTCGCTGGCAAGACCGCGCCAGGTTGCCACACACATCACCAGCAGCACGCAGGTAAACGGCAGACCTGTCGAGATCACCATGGATTGCAGGGACGACAATCCGCCCGCAGAGAGCAACAGCACGATGGCCACGATGCCTTCGAAAACGCACCAGAACACGCGCTGGGAAACCGGTGCATCCACCTTGCCGCCTGCGGCGATGGTGTCGATGACCAGCGAACCCGAGTCCGACGAGGTGACAAAGAACACGATCACCAGCACGATGCCCACGAGCGAGGCAATTTGCGTCAGGGGCAGTGCATCGAGCATTGCGAACAGTTGCAGCGGCAGGTTGGCTTCCTGCACGGCACTATAGCTGTCGCGCACGACTTGCGAGATTGCGACACCGCCAAAGACCGACATCCAGATAACGCAGACCAGCGACGGGATCAAAAGCACGCTGACCAGAAATTCGCGCACGGTACGGCCACGCGAAACACGCGCGATGAACATGCCGACGAAAGGTGACCAGGAAATCCACCATGCCCAATAGAACGACGTCCAGCCCTGCATAAAGTTTACGTCTGTGCGCCCAACCGGGTTGGACAGCGCAGGCAGGTACTCCAGATAGGCCAGCAGATAGTCGCCGACGCCGGTTGCCAGAAACAGGGTCGGGCCGGTGAACAGCACGAACGCCAGCAAGGCAAAGGCCAGCCCCATGTTGATTTCGGAGAGCAGTTTCACACCGGCTTCCAGCCCGCGAATGACCGAAAGCAGTGCAATCGCGGTGATCGCAATGATCAGAACGATCTGTGCGGTTTCTCCGATTGGCACGCCGAACAGTTTGTTAAAACCCGCATTCGCCTGTGCGGCCCCCAGCCCCAGCGAGGTTGCCAGCCCGAAGAGCGTGGCAAAAACCGCAAGAACGTCGATGACATGGCCCGGCCAGCCCCAGACCCGTTCGCCGAAAATCGGATAAAAGGCCGAGCGGATCGTCAGCGGCAGGCCCTTGTTGTACGAGAACAATGCAAGGCTAAGTGCCACAACCGCATAGATCGCCCAGGGGTGCAGACCCCAGTGAAAGATCGACGCTGCCATGCCCAAACGGATCGCCGCATCTGTGTCGCCGGCAGCGCCGCCAAGCGGTGCCCAGTCGGTGCGAATGCCGTCTTCGCCCACGGTGGTGCCCGCCAAAGATGAGGAAAAGTGGCTGAGCGGTTCGGACACGCCGTAAAACATCAGGCCAATGCCCATGCCGGCCGCAAACAGCATCGAAAACCAGCCGACATAGCCGAAATCAGGCACGGCATTTGGGCCGCCAAGGCGAATGCGGCCATAGGGGCTGACGATCAGAACCAGACAGAGAATAACGAAAACATCCGCAGCCGCGATAAAGAACCAGTCAAAGCTTTGGGTGACGGTTGTGAACAGCGTGCTGAACACGTTGCCCGCCTGATCGGGAAAGATCAGCGTATAGGCCACAAAGGCGATGACCAAGATGGCCGAAACGCCAAAGACCGGATTGTGAACGTTATAGTCGAACGGCCCAAGCGAGCCTTTGATGTTGTCCTGACCAATTTCATAATCGGTTTGAATAACACTTTCCGGCGGGGGCGCCTCGCTGTCGATCGTCGTGGGTTGGGTCAAGATTTGTCCTCCTATATTGGCTGGACGTCTGTCAGATTCCGGTGCGCAGCTGTGATCGCGCCATTGCGCGAAAGCGCGCTTTCGGCGTGCAGGTGCGCGCGCTTGCCCCGCTCCATTAATCCCTGCGCCAATCCGTGCCACTCAAGGTGTTGCGGTGTAGGGGGCAGCAAATTTCGCAGGCTTGATGGGTTTCTTGGTTCAAGTTTGCCGGACAGGTGACAGGCGTATCTTTCGATTGCCGGATCATTGAGAGAAGCGGCGCGCAGCGACAGGATGATTGCGACAAACCGGGCGTAGCTTTGCGTCTCTGCGCGGGGCGGGCAAAGGGGGCCGCGCAATGTTTGCGCCCAAACAGACCGGGGCACCCCAAGAATCGCTGACAGGCCGAAACTGGATGATGACGTCAATCTCCACCGGTAATGGCGCGAATCTTCACGCGTCGGGGTGCGGCAACCGATAGTCGAGTCCGACGCAACTTCCTAGCCCAGAGTGCCCAGATGACACGTTTTAACGCCTTCAGCCTTCTGAAAAACGCCCTGTCGGGCAACAAGAACTGGACCGAGCAGTGGCCGGACAGCCAGCCGAAAGCCGAGTATGACGTGATTATCGTCGGTGCCGGCGGCCATGGTCTGGGTGCGGCCTATTATCTTGCCAGCCAGCACGGCATTACCAATGTCGCAGTCATCGACAAGGGTTGGCTGGGCGGTGGCAACACCGGACGCAACACCACCATCATCCGGTCCAACTATCTTTATGATGAAAGTGCGCGGATGTTCGACCATGCGCTCGACCTTTGGCAGGGTCTGAGCCAGGAGCTGAACTATAACGTCATGTATTCAAACCGTGGCGTGCTGATGCTGGCGCACAATGTGCATGATGTTCAAAGCTTCAAGCGTCACGTTCACGCCAACCGTCTGAACGGTGTCGACAACCAGTGGCTGACACCGGAAGAGTGCAAGGAATACTGCCCGCCGATCAACATTGCCCAGAACGCCCGCTATCCTGTCATGGGCGGCGCGCTGCAAGAACGCGCGGGCACGGCACGTCACGATGCTGTGGCCTGGGGCTATGCCCGTGGCGCAGCGGCGCTGGGTGTCGATATTATTCAGAACTGTGCCGTTGACGCGATCCGGCGCAACGCCGACGGGTCTGTCGCAGGTGTCGAAACGGCCAAGGGCTTTATCAAAGCCAAGAAGGTTGCCGTTTCTGCTGCGGGCCACACCTCTGTGGTCATGGACACGGCCGGTGTGCGCCTGCCGCTGGAAAGCTACCCGTTGCAAGCGCTGGTGTCAGAGCCGGTCAAGCCGGTCTTCCCCTGCGTGGTCATGTCGAATGCGGTGCACGCCTATTGCAGCCAGTCCGACAAGGGCGAGCTGGTGATCGGGTCGGGTACGGACCAATACACCAGCTACAGCCAGCGCGGCGGCCTGCCGTTGATCGAACACACCGTCGCGGCAATTTCCGAAGTGTTCCCGATCTTCAACCGGATGCGGATGCTGCGCAAATGGGGTGGGATCGTCGACAACACACCCGACCGCTCGCCGATCGTCGGCAAAACGCCTGTCAAAGGGCTTTATGTCAACTGCGGTTGGGGCACCGGCGGGTTCAAGGCCACACCGGGTGCGGCGCATACCTTTGCCTGGACCGTCGCCAAGGACGAACCCCACGCGATCAACGCGCCCTTCACCCTGGACCGTTTCCGCACCGGCCGTCTGATCGACGAAGCCGCCGCCGCCGCTGTCGCTCACTGAGCCTGCTAAAAAAAGGAGATACACATGCTTCTGATTCATTGCCCCTATTGCGCCGAGACG
This sequence comes from Pseudosulfitobacter sp. DSM 107133, assembly GCF_022788695.1. Taxonomy (NCBI): domain Bacteria; kingdom Pseudomonadati; phylum Pseudomonadota; class Alphaproteobacteria; order Rhodobacterales; family Roseobacteraceae; genus Pseudosulfitobacter; species Pseudosulfitobacter sp. DSM 107133. Next base: position 488,349 of record NZ_CP085155.1, on the reverse strand, counting down.
CTGCCCGAGCTCGAATTCACCTATGCCGGCGAAGCGCATATCGTGCGCCCCGAAAACCCCTCTGCGACAACCGATGAGGAATGGGAAAGCTTCCTGTTTCTGCGCGCGAACGTGAAGGGGCCGCATTTTGAACGCTGGCGGCATGCCCACGGTTGCGGCCGCTTCTTCAATGCTGTGCGCGACACCGTGTCCGACAAGTTCCTTACCACCTACGAGGCGGGCGCTCCGCGTCCCGACCTGTCCAGCCTGAGTGAGTCCCAGAAATGAGCCAGTACCGCGTTTCCGGTCGTGGCCGCGTCGATACCGCGCGCCCTGTGACCTTTACCTTTGACGGCAAATCCTACACCGGCGCGCAGGGTGATACCGTGGCGTCGGCGCTGCTGGCCAATGGCGTGCACCTGATGGGCCGGTCCTTCAAATATCACCGCCCGCGTGGTGCCGTCGCCGCAGGTTCGGAAGAGCCCAACGCGCTGATCGGCACCCGCCGTGGCGCTGGCCAGTTCGAACCCAACACCCGCGCCACAGTGCAAGAGATCTGGAATGGTCTTGAAACCAATTCGCAGAACAAATTCCCCAGCCTGAAATTCGACGTCGGCGCGGTGAACGACGCGGCCTATATGCTGTTTTCGGCGGGTTTTTATTACAAGACCTTCATGTGGCCCAAAAGCTTTTGGGACAAAGTGTACGAGCCGTTCATTCGTGCGGCGGCCGGTCTGGGCGTTTCGCCCAGCGAAGAAGACCCCGACCATTACGCCTCGCGGTATCTGCATTGCGATGTGCTGATCGTCGGCGCTGGTCCTTCGGGTCTGGCGGCGGCGCGCGCTGCTGCGGTTGACGGGCTCAAGGTTGTGGTGGTTGACGAAAACGCCGAGGCCGGCGGCACGCTGCTGTCCGAACCGCAGGCGCAGATCAACGGCAGTTCCGCATGGGACTGGCTGGCGGATGAGCTTGACGCGTTGAAGGATTTGGGCGTGCGGATCATGACCCGCACCACGGCCATCGGCTATTACCACCAGAACATGGTGGGCTTGTGCGAAAAGCTGACCGACCACTTGCAGCAGCTGCCCGCGGACACCCCGCGTGAACGTCTGTGGCGTGTGCGTGCCGAACGCGTTGTGCTGGCGCAGGGCGCGCTGGAAAAGCCGCTGGTGTTCCATGGCAACGACCGCCCCGGCGTGATGCTGGCAGGGTCGGCGCAGACCTATCTGAACCGCTATGGCGTGCTGGTGGGCCAGCGTCCTGTTGTGCTGACCTCGCATGACAGCGCATGGTTTGCCGCCTTTGATCTGGCCGATGCCGGTGCCCAGGTGCAGGCGATTGTCGACACCCGCGCAGATGTCAGCGAAGACCTGTTGGCGGGTGCCCGTCAACGCGGTATCGCCACCAAGCTGTCGCACACCGCCACAGCGACCGGCGGTCGTTTGCGGGTGTCTTCGATCCGCATTAACCCCGTGCAAGGCGGTCAGGTTGCTGCGGGCGCGAACATCGCATGTGACGCGGTGCTGATGTCGGGCGGCTGGACGCCTTCGCTGCACCTGTTCTCGCACACCAAGGGCTCGCTTGCCTGGGACGATGACCGCACCACATTCCTGCCGGGCAACACGCCCGAAAACTGCACCATCGCCGGCGCAAGCCGCGGGCTGTGGGGCATTGAAGCGGCCTTTGCCGATGGCGCTGAACGGGGCCGTGAAGTGGCTGCCCAACTGGGCAAGACAGCCGCGACCGTGGCCTATGATATCAAGGCCGACCGCATCGGATCAGGTGTGTCGCACAAGGAACTGCCCACCGATCGCAGCCCGGGCAAGGCAAAGGCCTTTGTCGATTATCAGAACGACGTGACCGCCAAAGACCTGCGTCTGGCCGTGCGTGAAGGGATGCGTTCGATTGAACACGTCAAGCGCTACACCACCAATGGCATGGCGACCGATCAGGGCAAGATGTCCAACATCAACGGGTTGAACATTGCCGCCGACGCGCTTGGCAAAAAGCAGCCCGAAGTTGGTCTGACCACCTTCCGTCCGCCCTATACGCCGACCACATTCGGAGCTTTTGCAGGCTATCACCGTGGCAGCCATTTCGAAGTGTCGCGCAAGACACGGATCGATACCTGGGCCGATGAAAACGGCGCGGTTTTCGAACCGGTCAGCCAGTGGCGCCGGGCCTGGTATTTCCCAAAGACGGGCGAAAGCATGGACGCCGCCGTGGCGCGCGAATGTGCCGCGACCCGTGAAAGCATCGGGATTTTCGATGCCTCGACACTGGGCAAGATCGAAGTCGTGGGGCCGGATGCGGTTGAGTTCATGAACCGCATGTACACCAACCCGTGGACCAAACTGGGCGTGGGGCGCTGCCGCTATGGCCTGTTGCTGGGCGACGACGGCTATATCCGCGACGACGGCGTGATCGGGCGTCTGGGGCAGGACAAATTCCACGTCACCACCACCACCGGTGGCGCGGCGCGGGTGCTGGGCATGATGGAGGATTACCTTCAGACCGAGTGGCCCGACCTGAATGTCTGGCTCACCTCGACCACCGAACACTGGTCGACCATCGCGCTGAACGGTCCGAACGCGGCCAAATTGCTGGCGCCGCTGGTCGAGGGCGTCGAGCTGACGGAAGAAGCCTTCCCGCACATGTCCTGTGTGGAATGCACTGTCGCGGGCATGCCTGCGCGGCTGTTCCGGGTCAGCTTTACCGGCGAAATCGGCTTTGAGGTCAACGTGCCTGCGCCCATGGGGCGCAAGCTGTGGGAAGTGTTGTGGGAGGCAGGCCAGCAGTATGGCATCACCGCCTATGGCACGGAAACCATGCACGTTTTGCGCGCCGAAAAGGGCTATATCATCGTCGGTCAGGACACCGACGGCACGGTTACCCCTTATGACGCCGGAATGGGCTGGGCCGTGGGCAAGTCCAAGCCAGACTTTGTCGGTATGCGCGGCCTTGCCCGCCCCGATCTGGTGGCCGAAGGGCGCAAACAGCTGGTCGGTCTGCTGACCGAGGACGGCAGCAAGCTGGAAGAGGGCGCGCAGATCGTCTTTGATCCGGCGCAAGCCATACCGATGACAATGGTGGGGCATGTGACCTCGTCTTATGACACCGGCACAACCGGACGGCCCATCGCGCTGGCGTTGGTTGCGGGTGGTCACGGCCGTATGGGCGAAACCGTCCATATCCCGATGCCCGACCGCACCATTGCGGCAAAGATCACCAATCCGATCTTTTTCGATCCCGAAAACACCCGTCTGAAGATCTGAGGAGCCAACCATGAACGCACCTGTTTCCGTCTTCACCCCCGCTGTGCTGGTTGAAACCGCCGCCGCGCGGGTCAGCACTGCCACCCCCTGTGCCCGTCTGGCTTTGCGTGCCCGCGGTGATCTGACGCCGTTTGATACGGCACTGGGCCTGTCGCTGCCGACCCGCATCGGTCAACGTGCGCAATCCGACGGGATCGAGGCGATCTGCCTTGGGCCCGACGAATGGATGCTGCAAACAGCCGAGGCAGATGCCGGAGCCATCATCAACGCCTGCGCTGCCCTTTATGATCGGCAGCCGCACAGTCTGGTCGATGTGTCCGGTCGCGAGGTGACATTCGAGATCGAAGGCCCGCTTGCCGCCAAACTTTTGACGCTGGGCTGCCCCCGCGACATCGGCAAAATCGCCATCGGCGAAGGCCGCCGGACGCTGTTCGACGGGGCGACAATCGTGCTGTGGTGCGACGCCCAAGACCGGTTTCGCATGGATGTCTGGAACAGCTTTGCGGCCCATGTCTTTTCGCTTCTCGAAACCGGCTGCCGTGAACTGGCGGCCGAAACGCTCTGACCATTGATGCGGATCTGGCCCGGAAACGGATCAGATCGGCGCCCTGTCCAAAAATCCAACAGGCGATGCAGATGTTGCAACCGCCGCGCACATAAAGTGCGCGGCGTCCCTGCTACTCTGCTGAACACGACATAAGAAAGTTCATAAACCATGAGCCAAACCATCCTGACCGTTGCCTGCCAGGTGCGCACCGGTATCGTCGCGGCCATTGCGACCTATCTTGCCGAACAAGGCTGCAACATTCACGACAGCTCGCAATATTCCGACATCGACAACGATCGGTTTTTCATGCGCCTCAGCTTTGACAATGTGCAGGGAAAGACACGCGAAGAACTGACCGAGGGGCTGGCAGAGGCCGCCGCGAAATACGGCATGCAATACGCCTTTCATGACCCTTCCGAGAAGATGAAGGTCATCATCATGGTCAGCCGCTTTGGCCACTGCCTGAACGACCTTCTGTACCGCTGGCGCATCGGCGCGCTGCCGATCGACATCGTGGGCGTCATCTCGAACCATATGGATTACCAGAAGGTCGTGGTGAACCATGACCTGCCGTTCCATTGCATCAAGGTGACCAAAGCCAACAAGAAAGAGGCCGAAGCCGAGCAAATGCGCATCGTGCGCGAGTCCGGTGCGGAACTGATCGTGCTGGCCCGCTACATGCAGATTCTCAGCGATGAGATGTGTCAGGAAATGTCGGGCCGGATCATCAACATCCACCACTCGTTCCTGCCGTCGTTCAAGGGCGCCAATCCCTACAAGCAAGCCTATGAGCGGGGCGTCAAGCTGATCGGGGCCACGTCACATTATGTCACGGCCGATCTGGACGAAGGTCCGATCATCGAGCAGGACACCGTGCGCGTGACCCACACCCAAAGTGCAAACGACTATGTCAGCCTGGGCCGCGACGTGGAAAGCCAGGTGCTGGCCCGCGCCATTCATGCACATATGCACCACCGGGTTTTCCTGAACGGCGACAAAACGGTTATCTTCCCGGCCAGCCCCGGTGAATACACGTCGGAACGTATGGGCTGAACGACACGCCGCCGCACGGGCGAACTGTGCGGCGGCGGATGACACCGTTGATGGCGAGCCGTGTCGCCCAGACCCTTCTGTATCTCCGATCTGTTATTGTTCCCCCGTCAGCGACCTTGGCCGAGGTCACTGACGGGACGGTGTATGGCGTCAGAGCCTTGTGGCCCAAGTTGAACCGGGACCACGTTTGCTAGCGAGCCAGCACTGTCTCTCTTCATCCATCTCGAACAGTTGCTTGTGGCCAGCTTGGACCACGGATCAGAAGGAAGAGAACATGAACAGGATAACACGAGACGCAATCCTTGGCATAGATGTCAGCCGCGATTGGCTGGACATTCATTGCCTGCCAAGCAATCAGAGACTTCGATTACCCAATTCCGAGGACGGGCATGCGCGCGTGGGCGCCCTGGCAAAGTCAGCCTGTGCGCTGGTTTGTTTTGAGGCCACAGGGGGTCAGGAATGGCGTCTGTGGTCGGCCCTCGACGTTGCAGGGGTCGCGACCAGGCAACTGCCGCCGCGCAAATCAAAGCCTTTGCCGCCAGCCGGGGCACGCGGGCGAAAACGGATAGGATCGACGCGGAGCTTATCGCGCGGTTCATGGCCTTTCGGCCTGATGCAGGGCGGACCTTGCCGCATGAAAAGATACGTCTTCTCAGGGCTTTGGTGTCCAAGCGTGGTCAGCTCGTCGAAACACGCAAACGGCTTTTGGCGCAAATCAAGGCGCATGCGAAACTGGGTTCGGATGATCTGTTCGACGTCATGGATGGTGACCTGAAAGACCTACTGGATCGCCAGATTGCAGGACTTGAGGTCCGGATCGAACAGATCATCGCCTCAGAGGAAGGCCTTGCCACGACTGCTGCCATCTTGCGTTCAGTTCCCGGCATTGGCCCGGTCGCCAGCACGATGTTGATCGCTGAAATGCCGGAACTCGGCCAGATCACGGGCGAACAAGCCGCCGCGCTGACAGGCCTTGCGCCCATTGCCCATGACAGCGGCGCGATGCGGGGCAAGCGCGCTATCGGAGGCGGCCGGCGCCCGCTGCGACACGTTATGTTCCAGGCGGCGCTCGTCGCCAGTCACCACAATCCCGTCCTGAAGCCGTTCGCAGACCGCCTTCGCGAAGCCGGAAAACCACACAAAGTGATAATCACCGCCGTCGCAAGAAAGCTTGTGACAATCGTGAACGCCCTTTGCAAAAGTCGACAGAAATGGACTACTCAACTCGCTTGAGAAATACAGTTGCTAGATCGGCAGCGCCGAGGTGTCCTTGACCACTTCGACAATCACCGAGCTTTGCATTTCGCGCACGCCGGGCAGCGCCACCAGCTTGCTTTGCATCAGGTGTTGATAATGCTCGATATCGCGCACCACGACGCGCAGGTAAAAATCAAAATCACCCAGTATCAGCAAAGCGGTCTGGATTTCAGGGATACCACGCACGGCGGTGCGAAAGGCGTCCAGCGTCTTTTTCTCGTGGCTGTGCAACCGGATACGAACGATCACAAACGTCTGGAAACCCAGCTTTTTCGCATCCAGCATGACGCGCCTGCCTTGCAGGACACCGGTCTTTTGCATCTGCGTGATGCGCCGCGAACAGGGTGATTGCGACAGCCCGACCCGTTCGGCGATTTCGGTCACCGACAGGCTGCCATCGCTTTGCATGGTGCGCAGGATGGCCAGATCGGTTTCGTCCAGTTCGTGCATAATTCAACCCAAAAATATCAATAACTCGACGGAGTCATGCGCATATACAGCATATCTGTAGCTGAATAGGCAAGCAAATGCCGCATGTCGGGTTCATCATCATGCGTAACACTGTTGCAAGGGTGTATGCCTGAACCGGCTGTGCCGCACGGGCCGCCCCTGCAATCGAAAGAAAGTGGTATAATCGCGGCATAAGACGCCGCAAAAAGGATGCCCGCACCATGAGCGAAGTCAAACTCAGCTTTCCGCACCCGCCCGCACGGCCCGACCAAGCGCCGGACTTTTCCAATATCGAAATCCCGCCCGTCGGCAGCTTGCCCGTGCCGTCGATGGACATCGAAGGACATGATTGCTGGCCCTATGCGGTGGGCATGATCCGTGTGCTGGACGACGACAACACCGCGCATGGCCCCTGGGCCGATTATCTGGGCGAAGTATCTGCCGACACGTTGCGGCAGGGGCTGCGCGACATGTTGAAGATGCGCGCGCTGGACCGGCGCATGCTGAATGCGCAGCGCCAGGGCAAGACGTCGTTCTATCTGCAATGCACGGGTGAAGAGGCGATTGGCTGCGGCTTCCAGCGGCAGCTGGAGCAGGGCGACATGAACTTTCCCACCTATCGCCAGCAAAGCCTGCTTGTTGCGGCGGACTATCCGCTGGAGGCGCTGATGGGGCAGCTGTATTCAAACGATCTGGACCCGCTGAAGGGGCGGCAGTTGCCGATCATGCATTCGGCACGCGATTACGGGTATTTCTCGGTTTCGGGCAATCTGGGCACGCAATATGTACAGGCTGTGGGCTGGGCAATGGCCTGTGCGTTGCGCGGCAATGGCAAGATTGCAACCGGCTGGATCGGGGACGGGGCCACGGCGTCGAACGATTTTCACAGCGCGCTGTTGTCGGCTTCGACCTATCAGCCGCCGGTGGTGTTGAACGTGGTCAACAACCAGTGGGCGATTTCGACCAATACCGCCGTCGCACGCGGCAAGGGCGACACCTATGCCGCGCGCGCCTTGGGCTACGGGGTTCCGGCGTTGCGTGTGGATGGCAACGATTATCTGGCCGTGCTCGCCGTGTCGCGGTGGGCCATTGACCGCACCCGCAGCGGTCACGGCCCCATCGTGATCGAATGGTTCACCTATCGCGCAGCGGCCCATTCCACCTCGGACGATCCATCGGCCTATCGCGCCAAGGGCGAGGCAGAAGCGTGGCCACTGGGCGACCCGATCACGCGGCTCAAGGCGCATCTGATCGCGCGCGGCGACTGGTCCGAAGAACGCCATGTCCAGGCCGAGGCCGAGTTGTTGGACGAGGTGGTGCAGGTTCAGAAAACCGTTGAGTCCCACGGCACCTTCGTCAAACCCAAGCCGACCGCGCCGGCGGATATCTTCAACGGCGTTTATGCCGAGATGCCCCCGCATCTGCGGCGTCAGCGGCAAGAGATGGGGCATTAAGATGGCGCGTATGACCATGATCGAGGCGCTGCGCAGCGCGATGGATGTGTCGCTGGAGCGTGACCCGTCGGTGATCGTATTTGGCGAAGATGTCGGATATTTCGGCGGGGTTTTCCGCTGCACCGCGGGGCTTCAGAAGAAATACGGTGAGGAACGGGTGTTCGACACACCCATCAACGAAAGTGCCATCGTAGGTCTTGCGGTAGGAATGGCAGCGCAGGGGATGAAGCCCTGCGTGGAAATCCAGTTCGCGGATTACATGTTTCCCGCCTATGACCAGATCACGCAAGAGGCAGCGCGGCTGCGGCACCGGTCGAACGAACAGTTCACCTGCCCGATGGTGGTGCGTATGCCCACGGGCGGCGGCATTTTCGGCGGCCAGACCCACAGTCAAAGCCCCGAGGCGCTGTTTACCCATGTGGCGGGTCTGAAGGTGGTAATTCCGGCCACGCCCTATGACGCCAAGGGCCTGCTGATCGCCGCCATTGAAGACCCCGATCCGGTGATCTTCCTCGAACCCAAGCGCCTCTACAACGGGCCGTTTTACGGGGACCATTCCGGCAAGTCGGTGCCGTGGTCGGCGCATCCTGCGGGCGAGGTGCCCGAGGGGCATTACACCGTTCCGCTGGGCAAGGCCGCGGTGGTGCGCGCAGGGTCTGACGTGACGGTGCTGACCTATGGCACCATGGTCTATGTGACCGAGGCTGCGGTGAAAGAGACCGGGCGCTGCGTGGTGGTGCACGAGGCGACCCGCACCAGCGGCTTTGGCGCTGAACTGATTGCCGAGGTGCAGGAGGCCTGTTTCTGGCATTTGCGCGCGCCGATCCAGCGGATTACGGGCTGGGATGCCCCGTATCCGCACGCACAGGAATGGGACTATTTCCCAAGTACGGCGCGTATTTCGCGCGCACTGAACACAGTGATGGAGGACTGACATGGGGGTAAGTAACATCCGCGTTCCCGACGTCGGCGAAGGCGTGGCCGAGGTTGAACTGGTCGAATGGCATGTCAAACCGGGCGATACGGTCAAGGAAGACGACGTTCTGGCTGCCGTGATGACAGACAAGGCGACGGTGGAAATTCCCAGCCTGTACACCGGCACAATCGTGTCGCTGGGGGCCGAGATCGGAGAAACCGTTGCTGTTGGCGCAACGCTTGTGACAATCGAACATGGCGGCGAAGGCGGCGATGTGACGGCAGAGATCGAGGTTGAGCCAGAGCAGGACACGCCTGCCGAGACAGCAAAGCCTGCGACCGCGTCAAAGCCAGTACCAAACCCTGCCGTTGCCGCGCCTGCATCCGGCAGCGCCCGCGCGCCGCGTGCCGAAGGGGTCGCTCCGCTGGCGTCACCTGCCGTGCGCGCCCGTGCCCGCAACGCTGGGATTGATCTGCGTCAGGTGGCCGGCAGCGGCCCCGCGGGCCGGATCACCCAAGGCGATCTTGATGCGGTCTTTGCCGCCGGGCCGGGGGGGGCTTCGACTGGCGGTGGAAAACGTCAGGGATCGGAAGACATCCGCATCATCGGCCTGCGCCGCAAGATTGCGGACCGTATGGCGCTGGCCAACAGCCGCATTCCCCATATCACCGTGATCGAGGAAATCGACGTAACCGCGCTGGAAGACCTGCGCGCAACGATGAACCAGACGCGCGGCGACAAGCCCAAGCTGACGATGTTGCCCTTTGTCAGCGCCACATTGTGCCGTGCCCTGCTGACCCATCCGGAAATGAACGCCCATTTCGACGATGATGCAGGCGTGGTAACCCGCCACAATCCGGTGCACATCGGCGTGGCCACAATGACCGAGGGCGGGCTTGTGGTGCCGGTTCTGCGCCATGCCGAGGCGCTTGGCCCCTTTGCCACCGCATCCGAAATTGCGCGCCTTGCCGAAGCGGCGCGCACGGGCAAGGCCAAGCGTGACGAACTGTCGGGATCGACGATCACCATCACCTCGCTTGGCCCTCTGGGCGCGCTGGCGACAACGCCGATCATCAACCACCCCGAGGTGGCGATCTTGGGAATTAACAAGATGGCGGTGCGCCCAATGTGGGACGGTCAGCAATTCGTGCCGCGCAAGATGATGAACATCTCGGCCAGCTTTGACCATCGGGTGATCGACGGCTGGGACGCGGCCAGCTTTGTCGCGTTGGTCAAACGGCTTTTGGAAAATCCGGCGATGATCTTTATGGAGGTCGAGGCATGAAGCACGAAAGCTGCAAAATCCTGATTATCGGCGCTGGTCCGGGCGGTTATGTCTGTGCGATCCGCGCGGGGCAGTTGGGGCTGGACACCATCGTGGTTGAAGAAGCGCGGGCAGGGGGCACCTGTCTGAACATCGGCTGCATTCCGTCCAAGGCGCTGATCCATGCCGCCGAGGAATTCCATGTGGCCGCGCATCTGGCGGCGGGCAATGATCTGGGCATCACCACAACTGCGCCCGCCATCGACCTACGCCAAACGGTTGCGTGGAAGGACGGCATTGTGAAACGGCTGACCGGCGGGGTCGGCACCCTTCTGAAAAAGGCCAGGGTGCGCAGCATCGCGGGCCGCGCGCAAATCGTGGATGGCAAGACGGTGGATGTCGAGACCGCCGACGGTCCGCTGCGGATCACGACCGAAAATCTGGTGATCGCAACCGGCTCGCACCCGCAGACGATACCGGCGCTGCCCTTTGGCGGCGATATCCTGTCGTCAACCGAAGCGCTGTCGCTGGACGCGGTGCCCGCGCGGCTGGCCGTGGTCGGCGGCGGCTATATCGGGCTGGAGATCGGCACCGCGATGGCCAAACTGGGCGCACAGGTCACGGTGGTCGAAGCTGCGGGCCGCATCCTGCCGCAATATGACGCCGAACTGACCCGCCCCGTGATGCAACGGCTGGAAGCGTTGGGCGTGACGGTTCTGTGTAACGCCAGGGCCGAAGGGTTCGAAACGGGGCATCTGGTTGTTGCGACCGATGACGGCCCGCAAAAGATTGCGGCAGACAAGGTTCTGGTGACGGTGGGGCGCGCGCCGGTGACGCAGGGTTTCGGATTGGAAGATCTGGGGCTGACCATGACGGGCCGCCATCTGGACGTTGATGACCGGTGTCGCACGTCGATGCACGGGGTCTATGCCATTGGCGACGTCACGGGTGATCCGATGCTGGCGCACCGCGCGATGGCGCAGGGCACGCTGGTGGCCGAAGCCGTCGCGGGCTACCGTACCAACTGGGACAAACGCGCAATTCCGGCGGTCTGTTTCACCGACCCCGAGATTGTCACCGTCGGCCTGCTGCCCGAGGAAACGCCCGACAGCGCCGTGGCGATGTTCCCCTTTGCGGGCAACGGGCGGGCGATGACGCTGGGGCGCGATGACGGGTTCGTGCGCGTGGTTTACGACGCTGACACCGAACTGGTGCTGGGCATTCAGGCGGTGGGCGCCGGCGTGTCGGAACTGGCCGGAGAATTTGCACTGGCGCTTGAGATGGCGGCGACGCTGACCGATATCGCCGACACGGTCCATGCGCATCCGACCCTTGGCGAAACCGTGCAAGAGGTGGCGATGAAAGGCTTGGGGCGGGCGCTGCACATTTGAACGGGGCTGTCACAGCACCCTTTGCAGCCCTTCCTGTACCTTTAGCAGTGCAGGCAGATAGGTGTCGCGCAGCTCGGACGGCGTGGCGTGCAGGCTGGCCATGCCTGTGTTCAGCGCCGAAACCACGCGCCCCTTGGCGTCGACAATCGGCACCGCAAGCGACCGCAGACCCAATTCGACCTCTTGATCTATTACCGCATAGCCCTGTCGGCCCACGCGGGTGATTTCTGCCATGATGTCCGCAGGATCATGCAGCGAATGCACGGTGCGCGGGGTCAGGTCCGAGGCGGCGATAACCTGCCGTGCCTGTTCTGGTGGCAGCGCGGCCAGCAACACGCGCCCCATCGACGTGCAATGGGCGGGCAGGCGCGATCCGGGCATCAGCCCGATCGACATCACCCGGCGCTGTGCCGCGCGGGCGAGGTAAACGATTTCGGTCTCGTCCAGCATCGACACCGAACAGGATTGCCCGATCTGCTCGGACAGCTGGTCCAGCCACGGCTGCACGATCTGCGGCAGGGGCAGGGCGGCCAGCGCCCCCATGCCCAGCCGCAGCACGCGGGGTGTCAGGCTGAAATATTTGCCGTCATAGGCGGCATAGCCGAGGTGGTGCAGGGTCAGCAGGCACCGCCGGGTCGAGGCGCGGTCCTGTCCTGTCAGCGCCGCCACCTGTGCAATCGACAGGCGCGGCCGCTCGGTGCCAAAGCATTCCAGCACTTGAAGCCCCTTGCTCAGCGAGCCGAGAATGTCTGTTTTGTTCGCCATGCGCACGGATCTTATCGCTATATGAACAAGTTTCAATATGCGAACGAAATCTCTTGCCCGACTGTGCAGATTGCCTGAAATCAACGGGACTGGGTTTAAGGGGAAACCGATGGACAAGACAGTGACCACCGCAGCGCAGGCCGTTGCGGACATTCCAGACGGGGCCACCGTGATGATCGGCGGCTTTGGCGGGTCGGGCGCGCCGATCGAGCTGATCCATGCGCTGATCGACGCAGGCCCGAAAAACCTGACCGTTGTGAACAACAACGCGGGCAACGGGCACGTGGGGCTGGCGGCGCTGATCGAACAGGGGCAGGTGGCGAAACTGATCTGTTCGTTCCCGCGCTCTGCTGATCCCAAGGTGTTTACCGATCTGTATCTGGCGGGCGGGATCGCGCTGGAGATTGTCCCGCAGGGCACGCTGGCCGAACGGATGCGCGCGGGCGGTGCGGGGATACCCGCGTTTTACACACCCACCAGCTATGGCACCGATCTGGCGACGGGCAAGCCGGTGGCGGAATTCGACGGGCGCATGTATGTGCAGGAACGCGCGCTGAAGGCGGACTTTGCGCTGATCAAGGCCGAGCAGGGCGACCCGATGGGCAACCTGACCTACCGCATGGCCGCGCGCAACTTTAACCCCGTGATGGCGACGGCGGCGGCGGTGACCATCGCGCAGGTGTCGCATGTGGTGGCTGCGGGCGATCTGGACCCCGAAAATGTGGTCACGCCGGGGATTTTCGTCAACCGCGTGGTCCATGTTCCCAACCCCCAACAGGAAGAAGTCCTGAACCGGCAAGAGGCGGTGTACCCATGAGCCTTGATCTGAATGACATTCAACTGAGCAACGCGCAAATCGCATGGCGGGCGGCGCAGGACATCGAAGACGGTGCCTATGTCAACCTTGGCATCGGCTTTCCCGAGATGGTGGCCAAGTTCCAGCCCGAGGGCCGCGAGGCGGTGTTTCACACCGAGAACGGCGTGCTGGGCTTTGGCCGTGCCCCTGCGGCGGGGGACGAGGACTGGGACCTGATCAACGCGGGCAAAAAGGCGATCACGCTGAACCCCGGTGCCGCGTTTTTCCACCACGCCGACAGCTTTGCCATGGTGCGCGGCGGGCATCTGGACGTGGCGATCCTGGGCGCCTACGAGATTGCGCAGAACGGGGATCTGGCGAACTGGTCCACCGGGCGCGGTGGCGTGCCTGCGGTGGGCGGTGCGATGGATCTGGTGCATGGGGCGAAACGGGTGGCGGTGATCACCGACCACGTGACCAAGAAGGGCGCGCCCAAGCTGGTCGAGAGTTGCACCATGCCGCTGACCGGCGTGGGCTGTGTGACGCGGGTCTATACGTCGCTGTGCGTGGTGGACGTGACCGGCGGACGCTTTGTGCTGCGCGAGAAGCTGGCGGCGGTGTCGCTGGAGGATTTGCAATCGGTGACGGGTGCGGAACTGCACCGCGACGGCGAAGTGGGTGATCTGGTGGTGCCTGCGCTGTAGGGGCGGGTGGTCGCTGTGCGGGACATTGCCGCCATGCACCAAAGCCCGGAACAAAGGCACGCAGTGCCGCCGGGCAGCGCCCGACCGCCCCATGGGCGGGCGCTTCTTCGCCGTCTTGCGCCTCTAAAGCCCCACGCCAAAGCGGTTAGATAAAGTGGCATAAACGAGGGTATCTGCGCCCACCCGCGGTCGGGCGCTGCCCTGTGTGGTCAGCTGAACCCCGCAAGCCGGTCCTTGCAGATCGCAATCATCGCCGCCGCGTTGCGCACGTCCACCGCGATGGCAGGGCGTTGCAGATACCGCGCGGCCTGTTCGCCCTCGCGATACCACGTGTTGTCCCGCGCCAGCGCCCAAACCGCATTTGACATGCACGAAAGTTTGGTTTTGCGATGGTTGGATGCCCCCGCGCTGCGCGCGCAGGGGGCCGCTTTTCGCGTCTTAGAAAAAGCCCAGCTTGTTGGGGTTGTAGCTGACCAGCAGGTTCTTGGTCTGTTGGTAGTGGTCCAGCATCATCTTGTGGTTTTCGCGCCCGATGCCCGACTGTTTGTAGCCGCCAAAGGCCGCGTGGGCGGGGTAGGCGTGGTAGTTGTTCACCCAGACCCGGCCCGCCTCGATCGCGCGGCCGACGCGGTAGCAGGTGTTCATGTCGCGCGACCACACGCCGGCGCCCAGCCCGTACATGGTGTCATTGGCAATCGCGAGGGCTTCGGCCTCGTCCTTGAATGTGGTCACGGAGACCACGGGGCCAAAGATTTCCTCCTGGAACACGCGCATCTTGTTGTGGCCCTTCAGGATCGTCGGCTGGATGTAGTTGCCGCCCGACAATTCGCCGGTGAACGCGGCCGCCGCGCCGCCGATCAGCACTTCGGCGCCCTCTTCGCGGCCGATGGTGAAATAGGACAGGATCTTGTCCTGCTGCGCCTTGCTGGCCTGTGCGCCCACCATGGTTTCGGGATTGCGCGGGTCGCCGTGTTTGATCGCTTTGACGCGGGCAATGACACGCTCCATGAAGGCGTCGTAGATGTCCTCGTGCACCAGCGCACGCGACGGGCAGGTGCAGACCTCGCCCTGGTTGAAGGCGAACAGAACGAACCCTTCGACCGCTTTGTCCAGAAACGCGTCATCCTCGCGCATGATGTCGGCAAAGAACAGGTTCGGGCTTTTGCCGCCCAGTTCCAGCGTCACGGGGATCAGGTTTTCGGTGGCGGCTTTCATGATTGTGCGGCCCGTCGCGGTCGAGCCGGTAAAGGCGATCTTGGCGATGCGTTTGGACGTGGCCAGCGCCGCGCCAACTTCGGCACCATAGCCGTTGACGATGTTCAGCACACCGGCGGGCAGGATGTCGGCGATGATCTCGGCAAGCACCATGATTGCGGCGGGGGTCTGTTCGGCGGGTTTCATCACGATGCAGTTGCCAGCCGCCAGCGCCGGGGCCAGTTTCCACGCGGCCATCAGGATGGAAAAGTTCCACGGGATGATCTGGCCGACCACGCCCAGCGGTTCGTGGTAGTGATAGGCGACGGTGTCGGCGTCGATCTCGCTCATCGAGCCTTCCTGCCCGCGCAGCACGCTTGAGAAATAGCGGAAGTGGTCGGCGGACAGCGGAATGTCGGCGGCCATGGTTTCACGGATCGGCTTGCCGTTGTCCCATGTTTCGGCCTGCGCCAGCAGCTCAAGGTTGGCGTCGATGGCATCAGCGATTTTCAGCAGCAGGTTGGCGCGTTCGGTGACCGATGTCTTGGCCCAGGCAGCCTTGGCGGCATGGGCGGCGTCCAGCGCCAGTTCCACGTCGGCGGCGTCCGAGCGGGCGCAATCGTTGATCTTTTCGCCGGTGATCGGCGTGACGTTTTCAAAATAGCGCCCGTTCACGGGTGCGACGAACGCGCCGCCGATGAAGTTGTCGTAACGGGTCTTGAACGGCGATGTGTAGGTGCCGGATTCGGTATGTGCGAGATCTTTCATGTGTGGTTCCTCCTGAGAATACCGGGTCTCCCTCCCGGATTGCGCATAAGCTGACGGCACAAACGCGCGCTGTCATCGGGCGGAAATCGAAAGTTGGGGAAAACTGTCTCAGCAATGAGACAGGCGCGGCTAGGTTTCGTCGAGCCCCAGCCGCTTCATGCGCCGGTACAGGGTGGCGCGGCCCACGCCAAGCTGGCGCGCGGCCTGTGAAACATTGCCACCGGCACGCGCAAGCGCGCGTTTCACCGCGTCGCGTTCGGCGCGTTCAAAGCCGGTGGGCCCGTCTTCGCGCCCCATCACATCGGCGGCGGGGCGGGCAATCAGCGGGCCGGTGCCGGCCATGCCAAACAGCGTGCGTGCCGCGCGGGTGGCCCCGACCACAAGATCGCTGTCGTCCACCGCCAACAGCGTGGCGCCTTCGGCGTCGTCGCCTGCGGTGATGATCCGCGCGGGATTATAGGTGTTGCGAAAATTGGCTTCCTCGATGGCGCGGGCGGTCTGTGCGACCTGGGCACTGATCAGCCGGTTGAACGCCTCGGTCTGGTCGGCGCGGGCGGACGACACGTCCAGCGCGCCGATGATCGCACCATCGGCCCCGTAGATCGGCGCGTCGATACAGCTCATGGCTGTATTTCGTGACAGGAAATGGTCGCCCTGATGGATGATGACGCGGCGGCGTTCGGTCAGGCAGGTGCCGATCCCGTTGGTGCCCTCGCGTTCCTCGCTCCAGTCTGCGCCGGTGCACAGGCCCCAGTTTTCAAATGCATCAACGTCGGCGTCGGAAATGCGCTGGTCCAGCACCACGCCGTCCTTGTCGGTCAGCAACACGGCAAAGCCGGACTGTCCGACCAGCGTATACAGCGCATCAAGTCGTGGGGCGGCCAGCATCATGAACTTGTCCAACGCCGCGCGTCGGTGGTTCAGTTCCGATTGTTCGATCCGTTCTGGCGCGCGGTGTTCATCGGGGTTCAGCCCGTGTTTGCGCACCGAGCGATGCCAGCTTGCCGCGATCTGCGACCGTGCCGCAGCCGACGACGATTGCGTCGCTTGCAGGACCTTGTCGGCATGAGAGGGTTCGCGGGACACTGTGACCTCGGGTGGTGGCTGTTGCGGGGTAGCCTACAGGCGTTACCCTTGAGCACGCAACAGTCTTGGGTCTTCGGGGGGAGGTAGGGTGGGTTTGGCTTTCAGGTTGCAAACTGACGCCAAGAGGGAAAGCGTCCGTTCGCGCAGGCAGCAGCGAACGGCCTGTTTGAGCCCTGAATGATCTACCCACACAGGGCAGTGCCTGACCGCGGGTGGGCATCGGAATGCCAGCGGACGCCACTTTATTTCTCGTCTTTGGCGTGCGGGAGAAGAGGTGAAACACGGTGAGGAAGCGCCCGCCCATGGGGCGGTCGGGCGCTGCCCGGCGGCACTTCGTGCCTTGTCTCAGACTTTCCGTGGCTCTTCTGCGAAGGTGGAGCCGGTGCCAGCCACCTTTTGGATCGCAGGCACCGGCGACGGGTGGATCGTCTGCGGCCAGGTCTTCGAGGACCGTAATCAAGTGAGATCGCCCGTCGTCTTCGCATGAGGCCTGAACGGATACGCAGCAGCTCACAGGCTCTGCACGACAAGCAAAGGACATGACGAAGATGATCAACGATACCATCGGCATCGACATCTCGAAAGCGCATCTTGACGCGCACCGGCTCAGCACCGCAACCCACGCCCGGTTCGACAATACCGCGACAGGCCTGCGCGCCTTCGAGCGCTGGTTGGGGCAGACAACGCCGGAGCGCGTGGTCTTCGAGCCCACCGGCCCCTACCACCGACGCCTCGAGAGCCATTTCTCAGGCCGCCTGCCGCTCGTCAAGGTGAACCCGCTGCAGGCCCGCCGCTTCGCGCAGGCCCACGGCACACGCGCTAAGACCGACGCGGTCGATGCCCGCATGCTCGCGCTCATGGGGCGCGCGCTGGAGCTGGTTCCGGACCAGCCAACCGACCCCAAACAGCGTGAAATCAAGGAGTTGCATGTCGCCCGCACCGGGCTGGTGCGGGATCGTACCGCGCTGATGAACCGCCTTGGCACGCAACAGCTCGACGTGACCCGCCGCCTGACCCGGGCACGCCTGCGTCAGGTCAACCACCAGATCGACAGGCTTAACGCCGAAATCGAACGGCGAAACCGCGATTGCCCGGAACGCGCCAGGGCAACCGGCATTCTCACCTCGATCCCCGGGATCGGTGCCATCACCGCACGGGCGCTGCTCAGCGAATGCCCCGAGATCGGCACTCTGGGGTCAAAGCAGATCGCGGCGCTCGCAGGTCTCGCGCCGATCACGTGTCAGTCCGGTCAGTGGAGCGGAAAGGCCCACATCCAGGGCGGGCGCAGGCTCCTGCGCGAGAGCCTGTTCATGCCCGCCCTCGTCGCCATGAAGCGAAACCCCGATCTGAGCCAGAAATACGATGCCCTCAGAGCCGCCGGAAAACCCCACAAGGTCGCGCTCGCCGTCCTCATGCGAAAACTCCTGATCCTCGCAAACACTCTCATAAGCGAAAACAGAGAATGGACACCAAAACACCCTTGACCAAGACGGATACTTGATTCCGGGCTTTGGTGGGGGGCAGGTTCGTTATACATCACGGCCCTAACCCGCCGGAATCTCGCCCATCACCTTTGGCACGTGATACCCCTTTTGCACCGCGGGGCGCGCCAGCAGGCGTTGATACCATGCGCGGACGTTGGGGAAATCGGCCAGATCAATCCCCTGCCATTCGTACCGCGACACCCACGGCCAGCAGGCCATGTCGGCGATGGAATAGGCGTCGCAGATGTAATCGTGCCCCTCAAGCTGGGTGTTCAGCACGCCATACAGGCGCTTGACCTCGGCGGCGTAACGCTCTTCGGCATAGGCGGCCTTGCCGGGGTTGAAATGCAGGAAATGGTGCGCCTGTCCGGCCATGGGGCCAAGGCCGCCCATCTGCCACATCAGCCATTCCATCACCTTGGCCCGCTCGGCGGCACCCGATGGCAGGAATTGGCCGTGCTTGTCGGCCAGGTAATACATGATCGCGCCCGATTCCATCACCGACAGGCCGGTGTCCTGATCGACGATGGCGGGGATCTTGTTGTTGGGGCTGATCTTCAGGAAATCGGGGGCGAACTGTTCGTCCTTGCCGATGTCGATGGCATGGGCAGTGTAGGGCACGCCCAGTTCCTCAAGCAGGATCGAGACCTTGCGGCCATTCGGGGTGGTCCATGTGTACAGGTCGATCATCGGCGGTTCCTTGTCTGGGGCGGTTACAGCACCTTGCCCGGGTTCATGATGTTGGCCGGATCAAGCGCCGATTTCAACTGTTGCATCAGCTCAAGCGCCACGGGGTCCTTGTAGCGGCGCAGCTCGGCGCGCTTGACCTGACCGATGCCGTGTTCGGCGGAAATAGAGCCGTCCATCTGGTGTACGATGTCATGCACGATGCGGTTGAAGGTGGGGTATTCGGCCAGAAAGGTCGCGTCGTCCATGGTCACGGGGCGCGACAGGTTGAAATGTAGGTTGCCGTCGCCAAAGTGGCCAAAGGGGCAGGGGCGCAGGTCGGGCATGTGGGCCAGACAGGCCGCCTTGGCCGTGGTGATGAAATCGGCGACGCGCGAGACGGGGACCGACACGTCATGCTTGATCGACGCGCCTTCGGGCTTTTGCGATTCCGACAGGTGTTCGCGCAGCGCCCACAGCGCGTCTTTTTGCGCCTCGGATGCGCCGATGACGGCGTCGTGGATTTCGCCCGCCTCGAAGGCCGCTTCCAGCGCGGTTTCCATGCGGGCGTCCAGCGTGTCGGCGGCATTGGCGCTGGTCAGTTCGATCAGGCAATAGGCGGGGTGTGCCTCGGCCATCGGGTCGGTGCAGCCCGGCGCATGGTCCAGCACCATTTGCAGCGCCATGCGCTCGATATATTCAAAGGTGGACAGCGTGTCGGCGTTTTGCGCGCGCATCCGTGCATAGAGCGCCAGCGCCGCATCCGGTCCGTCGCAGGCAACAAGTGCCGTGGCGCGGGTGACCGGTTTGGGGAACAGTTTCAGCACGGCGGCGGTGATGATGCCCAGCGTGCCCTCAGCCCCGATGAACAGGTTGCGCAGATCATAGCCGGTGTTGTTCTTGCGCAGGCCGTTCAGGTCGTTCAGCACGCGGCCATCGGGCAAAACCACCTCAAGCCCCAGCACCAGATCGCGCATGTTGCCATAGCGCAGCACGGCAGTGCCGCCCGCGTTGGTCGAAAGGTTGCCGCCGATCTGGCAGGACCCTTCCGAGGCCAGCGACAGCGGGAACAGCGCATCGGCGTCATCGGCGGCCTGCTGGATGTTGGCCAGGATACAGCCCGCATCGACCGTCATTGTGGCGTTGGTGGCATCGACGTTGCGGATGCGGTTCAGCCGCTCGGTGGTCAGGATCACGCCGCCATCCGCCACCCCGCCGCCGACCAGTCCGGTGTTGCCGCCTTGCGGGACAATCGCCACGCCCGCCGCCGCGCACAGGCGCACGCAGGCGGCGACCTCATCGGTGGATCCGGGGCGCAGCAGGGCGATGGCGGTGCCGGTGTACAGGCCCCGATCCTCGACCAGACGGCCCGCCATGTCGGCGGCATCGGTCAGCACATAGGCGGCACCGATGGCATCGGTCAGTTTGGCGATCAGGGCGCTGTGATCCTCTGCCACGATGGCGGCAGAGGGGTGTGCTGTGGGGGACATTGGCAGACCTTTATCCGGCGGTTGCTTTTTGTTTCGCGGCGTCGCGCAGCTTGGTGATCGTGGTGCGGGTCGAGATCTGTTCGGGGTTTGTCACCAGTTCGATCACCGCCGGACGGCCCGCCGCGCGGGCGCGGGCAAAGGCATCGGCAAAGTCGGCGGTTTTGGTCACACGCTCGGCATATGCGCCCAGACCTTCGGCCATTTTGACAAAGTCCTGATTTTTCAGCGTTGTGCCCGACACGCGTTCGGGGTGGTCACGTTCCTGATGCATACGGATGGTGCCGTAAACGCCGTTATTGAACACCAGAACGATGGGACAGCCGCCATATTGCGCGGCGGTGGCCAGTTCGTTGCCGCTCATCATGAAACCGCCGTCCCCGACAAAGGACAGCGCCAGCCGGTCGGGGTTTTCCAGCGATGCGGCCACGGCGGCGGGCACGGAATAACCCATCGCGCCACAGGTCGACCCGATGATGCGCCCCGGACGGCCAAAGCGCAGGAAACGCTGCGCCCAGCCGGTGTGGTTGCCCGCGTCCAGCGTGACCACCATGTCGTCGGGCAGGCTGTCGCGGATCTGGGTCAGGGCGACGCCCATGTCCAGTTCCCAGTCGCCGCCGTTGGGGGCTTCGGAATCGGTCAGGTAGTCGTTGTGCAGGGTTTCACACCAGCTGCCCCATGCGTCGGCGCGGCCCAGATCGACATCTGCCAGTGCTGCGGCGACGGATGCGGGGGCGGCGGCCAGACCCAGGTCGGGCGAATAGACGCGGCCAATCTCGTCCGCGTCCGGGTAGACATGCACCAGACGGGTCGCGGGGTTGGGCGACGTGATGGTGGTATAGGTTTTGGTCGTCATTTCACCCAGACGGGCGCCGATGACCACCAGCAGATCGGCCTCGCGCTGGTGCGCGTACAGGCTGGGTGCGGTCGAGGTGCCAAAGTCGCCTGCAAAGACCGGCGACAGGTTGTTCACGATGTCCTGACGGCGGAAGGACGTGGTGACGGGGATTTTGTTGGCCTCGGCAAAGCGGGTGATGTTGGCCGCGGTTTCGTCCGACCAGCCCGAGCCGCCCAGCAGCAGCAGCGGGCGTTCGGCGGTGGCAAGCTCGGCCTTGAGCGCCTCGAGGCTGCTGTCCGACAGTTCGGCGTGGGTGGCGGCGTAGGGGCGCGCGTCGGCGACCTGCACCACATCCGTCAGCATGTCCTCGGGCAGCGAGATGACGACGGGGCCGGGGCGGCCCGAGGTGGCGACGCGAAAGGCGCGGGCCATGTATTCGGGGATGCGGCGGGCGTCGTCGATCTGGGTGGCCCATTTGGCGATGGGGCCGAACATGGCGCGGTAATCGACCTCTTGAAACGCTTCGCGGTCGGTGGTGTCGCGGGCGATCTGGCCCACCAGCAGGATCATCGGCGTGCTGTCCTGCTGGGCGATGTGCACCCCGATGGCGGCATGACAGGCACCGGGGCCACGGGTGACCATGCAGATGCCGGGCTGGCCTGTCAGCTTGCCATGGGTTTCGGCCATGTTGGCGGCCCCCGCCTCGTGGCGGGCGTTGATCAGGGTGAACCGGTCCTGCACGTCATGCAGCGCGTCCAGCACTTCCAGATAGCTTTCGCCGGGCACGCAATAGGCGCGGTCGGCCCCGTGAATCAAAAGCTGGTCAACAAGAACCTGTCCGCCGGTCCGGCTTTTGGTCTGGGTGGTCTGGGTCATGTGGAAAACGCTCCGTTCGGTTCAGTTGTTGGCAGGTGTCGGCGGCACCGTATCGCGGTGCCGCATCTTTTGCAGTGCCAGAATGCCACCTGCAATGGCAAGGCCCACCAGCGTGATCCGGTAATCGGGATAGATCAGGCACAAGGATGCGGCAAACAGCACCGCCGAGGTGATCAGATCCATCCGCCCGAAGAAATACCGTTGCAGCGCCGCCGCCAGCAGGATGACGCCAATGGTGGCCTGCGTGATGACGATGGCAATGTGCACCCAGTCGCCCTGCATCAGGATCGCGGGTTCATAGACGAACATGAACGGCACGATGAATCCCGTGGCCCCCAGCTTGACCGCGGCCCAGCTGGCCTCGACGATCTTGGCGTGGGACAGGGTGTTGGCGGCATAGACCGCCATGGCCACGGGCGGCGTGATGGCCGACAGGATGGCAAAGTAGAACACGAACAAATGCGCCGCTTCGACCTGCACGCCCAGTTTCACCAGTGCGGGCACCAGCAGGGCCACCTGCACGATATAGGCAGGCGTCGTGGGCATCCCCATGCCCAGGATGATCCCCGCCACCATCGACAGGATCAGCGCGATCACCAGACGGTCCTGAGCCGCTTCGATCACAAAGTTCGAGAAGGTCAGGCCAAGGCCGGTGATGTCGATGACACCCACAACGATGCCCGCACAGGCACAGGCCGCCGCGATGGACAGCACGTTGCGCGCGCCGTTTTCCAGCGCGTCCAGGATGTTTTCGACGGTCACGTAATGGCGCGTGGTCTTGCGCATGGCGGCCACCGGCACGACCGAGATGATGCCGCACAGCGCCGCGTAGGGGGCAGAATAGCCCATGACAAGAACGCCGACGATGACGATCAGCGGAATGAACAGGTGGCCGCGTTCGCTGAGAACTTCCTTGATCGGAATCTGGTCTTCCTTGGGGACCGACCCAATGCCCTTGCGTTTGGCCTCGAAATGCACGGCGGCGAACAGCGCCACATAGAATAGGATCGCGGGGGCCAGTGCGTATTTGGCGACGGTCAGGTAGCCCACGCCCAGGTATTCCGCCATGACAAAGGCCGCGGCCCCCATCACCGGCGGCATGATCTGCCCGCCGGTCGAGGCGACAGCTTCAACCGCGCCGGCAAAGGCGGGTTTGAAGCCCATGCGTTTCATCAGCGGGATCGAGAACGTGCCCGTCGTCATCACGTTGGCCACGGCCGAGCCGGACACCGAGCCGAACAGGCCCGAAGTGACACAGGCCACCTTGGCCGGGCCGCCGGCCTGACGGCCTGTCAGCGCCACGGCAAAGTCCATGAACAACTGCCCCACGCCCATCTTTTCGACCAGCGATCCGAACAGGATGAACAGCACCATATAGGTTGCCGACACCGCAATCGGGATGCCGAAGATGCCCTCGGGCGTCATGAACAGCTGTTCCAGAATGACCGACGGCAGGGTCGACGTGAACATCAACCCATAGGCCATGAACGCCATCGCGGTGATCGGCAGCATCGGCCCCAGCATCCGCCGTGTCGCTTCCAGCAGCAGTACCACCAGCGTGATCCCCACCACGATGTCGATGGGCAGCAGCGGGTCAACGTACAGGAACCGCTGGGTGATGTAATTCAGGTTGAACGATGGATACAGCGCCGCACTCATGGCCACCGCCCCCAGGATCACGTCGATCCAGCCGGGTGTGTCGGTGCGCACGCCGCGCCGGTCGGTTGTCCAATAGATCAGCACCAGCGCCAGCGCCACATGAACGCCGCGCATGATGTAGGGGTTTGGCGGGCCGGCAAAAGCCACATACAAATGCCACATGGCCATGCCGATCAGCATCAGCCGTGAAATTCGGGCAAAAACAGGCATCTTGCCGGTGAGGATCGACAGGCTCATGGGATGTCCCCCGCGCAATTGGTAAGGATGAATGGCCAAAACGGGCGCGGCCACTGGCCCCGCCCGTTCGGAAGATCAGGGCAGGATTAATTCATGCCCGCCACGCCACGTTCGGCGTAGAATTCCTTGGCTGCGGGGTGGAAGGGGATACCGATGTCGGTCGCCATTTGCTCGACGGTCAGGTTCGCCATGGTCTTGCTGATCGCGGCAAAGCTGTCCGGGTTGTCGGCGATGGCGCTGAGCACGGCCTTGATGGTGTCGCCGTTGTAGTCACAGGGCGCGACCATATGCGTGTCATAGCTGATGGCGTGCACCACTTCGTCGAAACCGGGATAGACGCCTGCCTTGACTTCACGCAATTGGAAGGCCGCGTTCTGGTCCTTGAAGTGCTTGAACGTCTCGGGGTCCACATCCACCAGCGTGATCTTGCGCGACGAGGACAGGTCCATCACCGAACCCGTGGGCAGCGACGAGCCGAGGGTGAAAAAGTCGGCGTGGCCGTCTTTCATCTGCGAGGCCGAGTCAGAATAGGACGTGTGTGCGACACTGCCCAGATCGTCATAGGTCAGACCGGCGGTCGACAGCAGTTCGCGGGTCAGGAATTCGCCGGTGTTGCCCAGCTGTTGCGTGGTCAGATCCTTGCCCTTCATGTCGGCCACGGTCTTGATGCCGGAATCGGCCAGCGCGACGATCTGGAAATACTGCGGATACAGGATGCCCAGGTTGCAGACGTTGGTGGTGGCCTCGCGGAACGGTTCCTTGCCGGTCAGGCTGTCCACCGTCGAAATCGAGTTGGCAAAGGCAATTGCAAACCGGCCCGCGTCCACGCCGACCACGTTGGACACACCCGCGCCGGGGGTCACGGTGATGGTGATGTCGGGGTGTTCCCGCTCGACAATCGCCTTGATCGCGCCGCCGACCGGATACCACGATCCGCCCTGCTGGCCGGTGGCCATGACAAATTCTTCGGCCTGCGCGGCAACACCTGCGGCGGCAAATATAAGTGTGGCCGCCGTGGTACGACGGACCGCTTTGGAAATGAAAGACATGAAACCCCTCCCGAGTTCGAAAATAGACAAAGCCAGCAGGTCTGCGGCCTTGCTCCTCCTGTGGCGACACGGCTGTGCCGACGCTGGGGCAGGGTGTGCCGCTTATCCTTACTTGTCAAATAAAAATACAAAAAAGCGCGAAATAGGCTGATGCTGTCATGTTGAATTCTGAAAAATTCACGGAATACGGGCGCTTTTGCTCAGTTGTCAGCAATATTGACAACTTGTCAGACAGATGTATCAATCCTGTAAAAGGGGCAAGCCGATGAGTGATCTATTTCTAACCTCTGCCCCCCTGGCCCGGGGGGCGACGCTGGGCGATCAGGTGACCGAAGTGTTGCGCAGCAATGTGGTCAATGGCGACTGGCCCGTGGGATCAATGCTGCCGTCGGAAACCACATTGGCGCAGGATCTGAACGTCAGCCGCACCGTGGTGCGCGAAGCGGTATCGCGGCTCAAGGCCGAAGGGATGCTGTCCAGCCAGCAGGGGCGCGGCGCTTTTGTGGCCAGTGACCGGCCCCAGATGGGCTTTGCCATCGACAAGAACGACGTGGAAAGCCTGCGCAAGCTGTCGCATATTCTTGAACTGCGCATGGGGCTGGAGATCGAGGCCGCCGCCTTTGCTGCCGAACGCGCGACCGATGCGCACCGCGCCGAAATTCTGGCCGCCGCCGATATGTTCGACCACGCTGAAACCGGCACCTCGGGCGTATCTCAGGGGGTTGAGGCCGACCTGCGGTTTCATCGCGCGGTCAGCGATGCAACGGGCAACGATTATTACCTGGGGCTATTCAATTATCTGGGCGCAAGCCTGCGCGAAACCATGCTGGCCGGACGGCTCAAGGCGGTCGAGCGCGGCGGCAACAGCCGCGACGCGGTGGCCGAACATCACGACATTGCGGCGGCCATTGTAGCGGGCGACAGCGATCTGGCGCGCGACCGGATGCGGCTGCACCTGCAACTGTCGGGACAGCGGCTGTTGGGAAACCTGCGGCAGATCAAAGCGGCGGGCAGCTGATGTTACCCTTGGCCCTGCAAGATGCGCTGACCGCGCCCGCGTCGCTGACCGTGGCGCTGAGCGGCGGCATCGACAGCCTGACCCTGTCGGCGGCGGTGGCAATTGCGCGGGGGGCGGACGGCGTGACCCTGTGCCATGCGGTGTCGCCTGCGGTGCCTGCGGCGGCGACGGCGCGCGTGCATCAGTTTGCCGCCGCGCGGGGGCTGACCCTGAAGCTGGTGCAATCGGGGGAGTTTGACGATCCGTCCTATCGCGCCAATCCGGTGAACCGCTGTTATTTCTGCAAGGTTAACCTCTATGGCACCCTGTCGCGCATGGGCGATGTGGTGGCGGCGGGGACCAACACGGACGATCTGTCCGACTACCGCCCCGGCCTGATCGCGGCGGAGGAACACAATGTGATCCACCCCTTCGTTGCTGCCGGCATGGCCAAATCGGACGTGCGGGCGCTGGCGCGGGCGTTGGGGCTGGGCGATCTGGCCGAACTGCCGGCCGCCCCCTGTCTGGCCAGCCGGATCCAGACCGGCCTGCGGGTGGAGCCGGAGGAGTTGCACACCATCGACCGCGTGGAAACCCTGTTGCGGGACGCGTTGGGGAACATCACCCTGCGCTGTCGGCGGTTGCACGGCGGCTGGGAAATCGCGCTGGAGAGGGCGGTGTTCGACGCCCTGACCGTCGACCGCCGCGCGGCCTTGCAGGATCTGGTGCGCGGGGCCATTGGCGGCGACCTGCCCGTGACGGTGCAGGCGTACAAACAAGGAAGCACTTTCGTTCATGTCTGACAGCACGCACGACTCCGACCCCCACGTCACATTCGACCGCAACCGTGCCGCGCGTATCGGGATCGAAGAGGCCGTGCTGTGCGGCCACAAGAGCGACACGCAGGTCGCCGCCATCCTGCGCGATGCCATACACGACGGGCGGCGGTTGCTGCTGACCCGACTGGACGCGGCGCAGCACGCGGCATTGCCTGATGACCTGCGCGACCAGCTGGATTATTGCACCCTGTCGCGCACCGCTATTCTGGGCGCATTGCCGACACCCGCCACAACGCCGCGCATTGCCCTGGTCAGCGCGGGCACCTCGGATGCCGGTCCCATGGCCGAAGCACAGCGGGTACTGGCCTTTGCCGGGTTCGACGCCACCGCGATTTCAGACGTGGGGGTCGCGGGTCTGTGGCGGTTGCTGGCGCGCGAGGAACAGTTGCGCGAGATGGATATCGTCATCGTCTTTGCGGGCATGGACGCGGCGTTGCCTTCGGTGCTGGCGGGGCTGGTGCCCGGCGTGGTGATCGGCGTGCCGACCTCGGTGGGCTATGGCGTGGCCACCGGCGGGCGGGTGGCGCTGGACGCGATGCTGGCCAGTTGCGCCGCCGGGGTGACGGTGGTGAACATCGACAACGGCTATGGGGCCGCGACGGCTGCGGTGCGTCTGGCCAACATGATGCGCCGCGCGAAAGCCGCGCCATGACACAGGAAAGGCCGCAGATGGACAACCCGAAGCTGACAATCAAGAAGCGCCAGACGCTTGCGGACCAACTCTATGGCCAGATCCTTGAACAGATCGTTTCGAACACGCTGAAACAGGGCGAACGCCTGCCGTCGGAACACAAGATCGCCACCGCCTTTGGCGTGTCGCGCCCCGTGGTGCGTGACGCGCTGCGCAAGCTGCAAGAAGACGGGCTGGTCGAGGCGCGGCGCGGGGTCGGATCGTTCGTGCGCCGCCGCCCGCCCGAAAAGCTGATCGAATTTGCCACCGCCGGGTCGGTCGCCGGTCTGATGCGCGCGATGGAGGCGCGCATGACGGTCGAGCACGCAACCGCCCGCATGGCCGCCTTGCGCGCCAGCGCCAAGGACATCGCGCGGATCGAAAGCAAACTGGCCGAGCTTGAGGCCTCAATGCAGGCGCGCACGCCATCGGTCGAGGCCGACTATCTGTTTCACCGCGCCATCGCCGAGGCCTCGGGTAATCCTGTATTTACCGTCATGCTGGACAGCACCCGCGACGTGGTGGCCCAGGCCATCGACGTGGCGCAAAAGCTGACGCGCGAAGGCTCGCAGGAACGGATCGACACAGTGCTGCGCGAGCACCGCCAGATCCTTGAGGCGATTAAATCCGGCGACAGCGAGGCTGCGGCGGTTTCGATGTCCTATCACCTGCTGCAAGCCCGCCAGCGCGTCACGGATCACAGCCGAAACACCTGAGGAAACTGCATGATCTACGACCACCGCACCTATGTCTGTCGCCCCGGCACGATCAAGAAACACCTGACGCTGTACGGCACCTATGGCTATCCGGCACAGCGCCGGATCCTGGGCGCGCCGGTTGTGTTTGCGCAGGTCGAAACAGGGGACGTGAATTCATTCGTGCACGTCTGGACTTATGACGACGCCGCCGACCGCGCTGCCCGTCGCGCGCAGCTGATGGCAGATCCCGACTGGCAGGACTACCTGCGCCGCAGCGCCGAGGCGGGGTATCTGGTCAGCCAGACCAACAAAATCCTGACCCCTGCGCCGTTTTTCGAAGGGTAGGCATTAATCCCGCTGCCTACGTATCGGCAGAGAGCAAAGCTCGGGTGGCAACGGGCCCGATCAGCCCGCTGTCACTCCGCCACAGATTCCTAGGTTTCGGCCAGATCGTCGGACATGATCGAGGTCGGCACGTTCTGATAGGACACCGGCCGCAGGAAGCGGCGGATTGCCATGGTGCCCACCGAGGTTGCGCCAAAGTTGGTCGAGGCGGGGTAGGGGCCGCCGTGCACCATCGCCTCGCTGACCTCGACGCCGGTGGGGAAGCCGTTGACCAGCACGCGACCGGCCTTGCGCTCCAGAACCGGCAGCAGCGCGCGGGCGGCATCGGCGTCGTCCATGTGGATCGTCGCGGTCAGCTGGCCCTCGAACCCTTTGGCCAGATCGCGCATGTCGTCGGCGGAATTGACGCGCACCACCAGACCCAGCGGGCCAAAGACCTCTTCCCCCAGCGCGTGATCTTGCAGGTAGGTGTCGGCGTCGGTTTCGTAGAGGTTGGGGTTGGCCATGCGCCCTTCGCTTTTGGTTTCCAGCAGCGGCTGCACCGCGTTGCGTCCGGTAAAACGGGCCTGCCCGTCGCGATAGGCCTGCGCGATGCCGTCGGTCAGCATGACCTGCCCATCCACCTTCTCAAGCGCCGTTTTGGCAGCCGCCACGAACGCATCGCCATCGGCACCCTTTTCCACCACGGCGATGCCGGGGTTGGTGCAGAACTGGCCCGCGCCCATGGTCAGCGATCCGGCCCAGCCGGTGCCGATGTCGGCCCCGCGTGCGGCGGCGGCGTTGGGCAGCACGAACATCGGGTTGACCGACCCCAACTCGCCAAAAAACGGGATCGGCTCGGGGCGTTGGGCGCACAGGTCGAACAGCGCGCGGCCACCGGCCAGCGATCCGGTAAAGCCCACGGCCTTGATCAGCGGGTGTTGCACCAGCGCCTGGCCCATGTCGCGCTTGCCGCCCTGGATCAACGAGAACACGCCGGGATGCACGCCACAGGACTTGATCGCGGCGTGGATGGCTTCGGCGATGATTTCGCCGGTGCCGGGATGGGCCGAGTGGCCCTTGACCACAACGGGGCAGCCGGCAGCCAGTGCAGCGGCGGTGTCGCCCCCGGCGGTGGAAAAGGCCAGCGGAAAGTTCGACGCGCCGAACACGGCGACGGGGCCGATGGGCCGCTGCATCAGCCGGATTTCGGGGCGCGGCGCGGGCTGGCGGTCGGGCAGGGCCGCGTCGATGCGCCGGTCCAGATAGGCCCCGCTGGTGATGTGATCGGCGAACAGGCGCAGCTGGCCCGTGGTGCGGCCACGTTCACCTTGCAGGCGCGCGGCGGGCAGGCCGGATTCGCGGCTGCCGATGTCGGTGATCGCATCGGCGCGGGCCTCGATCTCGTCCGCAATGGCGTTGAGAAACGCGGCGCGTTCGGCGCGGGTGGAATAGCCATAGGTCCAGAATGCTTCTTCGGCGGCGACACAGGCAGTTTCGACGTTGGCGGGGGTGCCAATCGAAAACCTATCAACCTTGCCGCTGGCGGGTTCGTTTTCAAATGTGGTTGCTCCGGCGACCCATTCGCCAGCGATCAGGTGTTTTCCGTGGGGGGCGAAACCGGTCATGCAGGACTCTCCTAGAGTATCTGTGTTTCAGCGCAAACTTTACCGCGCCGTTCATATCGACTAATATTTTAGCTGCAAAGGAAGGTCAACCAGACACCGCGCGCGGTTGCGTCGGGTCCGGATCGCGGCCTAAACGAAAGAAAGATGCAGATGCGCGACACAGGAAATGCACCATGACCTTGCTTCGGACAGCTTCAGGGCACGGCTTGCGGCCTGCGGGCACTGCCACGGCGCGGGTTCTGGATGATCTGCGGCGGCGCATTGTCTCGCTTGAACTGCCGCCCGGTGCGCCTTTGCTGCGCGGCGATCTGGCGGCCCACTATAGTGCCAGCCAGACCCCGATCCGTGAATCCCTGCAACGGCTGGAGCAGGAGGGACTGGTCAAGGTCTTTCCCCAGTCGCGCACGGTCGTGACCAAAATCGACATTCCCGAGATTTACGAGGCGCATTTCCTGCGCCTGTCGGTCGAGGTCGAGGTCGCCCGACAGCTGGCCCAGCGGGACAGCGCCGATGTGGTGGCGCGCGCGGGCGCGACGCTGCGCATGCAAGAGGTGCTGCGCGACGATCCCGCACAGTTGCAGATGTTTCAGGAACTGGACGAGGTGTTTCACCAAACGCTGTACGACGGGCTGGGGCAGGGCAACCTGTATGCGATGATCCAGGGCAGGTCGGGGCATTTGAACCGTGTGCGCCGGCTGGACCCGCCGGATGCGGCTAAAATCACCTATATCTTGCAGGGGCATCGGGCGATTCTGGACGCGATTGCACAGGGCGACGCCGAGGCCGCCGCCACGGCAGTGCGTGACCATCTCAGCCGCACGGTCTCGCGCGTTGAAGCATTGCGCGAGGCACATCGGGAATTCTTCAGCTAGGCGGCTTTGGGGCTTCGCTTCCAAAACAGGCTCGACATTTTATCTGATGAGGTAATATATTAGTTTGAACGCACCGGAGACGCTCCGGTCACAATGCTGTGGATCTGAACCGGTCCGGAGAGGGCAGAATGAACCAGAACAGAAAAAACCCCGATCAACTGCGCAGCGCGCGCTGGTTTGCCCCGGATGATCTGCGCAGCTTTGGGCACCGGTCGCGCATGATGCAGATGGGCCTTGGCCCCGAGGACTGGGAAGGCCGCCCCGTCATCGGCATCCTGAACACATGGTCCGAGATGAACCCCTGCCACCTGCATTTCCGCGACCGGGCCGAGGACGTGAAGAAGGGCATCGCGCAGGCCGGCGGTCTGGGGCTGGAGATTCCCACCATCTCGATCGACGAAAGCTTTACCAAGCCGACCTCGATGCTCTATCGCAACATGATCGCGATGGAGACCGAAGAGACGATCCGGTCGCACCCGCTGGACGGTGTGGTGCTGATGGGCGGCTGTGACAAATCCACCCCCGGCCTGACCATGGGCGCGATCAGCGCCGGTGTGCCGTTCATTTTCCTGCCCGCGGGCCCGATGCTGCGCGGCAACTATGCGGGCAAGTCGCTGGGGTCCGGCTCGGACGCCTGGAAATACTGGGACGAACGGCGTGCGGGCAATATCACCGCCGAGGAATGGGTCGGCGTCGAGGGTGGCATCGCGCGGTCCTACGGGCATTGCATGACCATGGGCACCGCGTCCACCATGACCGCGATTGCCGAAGCCATGGGGCTGACCCTGCCCGGCGCGTCGTCGATCCCTGCCGCCGACGCGGGCCACAAACGGATGAGCGCGTCCTGCGGGCGGCGCATTGTCGATATGGTCTGGGAGGATCTGACGCCCGACAAGGTCATCACCCCCGCCGCCGTGCGCAATGCGGCGATCGTGGCGATGGCGACGGGCTGTTCCACCAACGCAGTTGTGCACCTGCTGGCCATGGCTCGCCGCGCCGGTGTGTCGCTTGAGCTGGACGATCTGGACGCGCTGGGGCGCACGACGCCGCTGATCGCCAACATCCGGCCCTCGGGTGCGGACTATCTGATGGAAGACTTCTATTTCGCGGGCGGCCTGCGCGCGCTGATGGATCAGCTGGGCGACAAGCTGGACCGTGACGCGATCACCTGCACCGGCAAACCGCTGGCCGACGGCATCGCGGGCGCGCCGGTCTATAATGACGACGTGATCCGCCCGCTGTCCAATCCGGTGTATAAAGAAGGCTCGTTGGCCGTGCTGCGTGGCAACCTGTGCCCCAACGGCGCGGTGATCAAACCCGCCGCCTGCGATCCAAAGTTCTACCACCACGAAGGCCCCGCGCTGGTGTTCGACAGCTACCCCGAGATGAAGGCGGCCATTGACGATGAAAATCTGGATGTCACCCCCGATCACGTGCTGGTGCTGCGCAACGCAGGCCCGCAAGGCGGCCCCGGCTTCCCCGAATGGGGCATGCTGCCGATGCCCAAGGCGCTGCTGAAGCAAGGCCACCGCGACATGCTGCGGATTTCCGATGCGCGGATGTCGGGCACCTCCTACGGTGCCTGCATCCTGCACGTGGCCCCCGAGGCGTTCATCGGCGGGCCGCTGGCGCTGCTGAAAACCGGGGACATGGTGCGCATGGACCTGGAGGCGCGGACGCTGGACATGCTGGTCCCCGAAGAAGAGATCGCCGCGCGCCGTGCCGCCTGGGTCGCGCCCGCGCCCCGCTATGAACGCGGCTGGGGCTATATGTTCCAGCGCCACGTCGGGCAGGCCGATCAGGGCTGTGATTTCGACTATCTGACAACGCAATTCGGTGCGGCTGCGGCTGAACCGGACATTTACTAAAGGCAGGCCCATGACCCACGATCTGACAAAAGCACTGACCGGTATTTCGGGCATTCTGGTGACCCCCTATGACGCCGCAGGAGAGATCGCACCCGACAAGCTCGCGCCGATCATCGACCGCGCCATCGGGGCGGGGGTGCATATACCCGTGGTCAACGGCAACACCGGCGAGTTCTACGCGCTGACCACCGACGAGGCCTGTACCATGGTGCGCGAAGTCACGCAGATGGTGGCAGGGCGCGCGCCGGTTCTGGCCGGTGTCGGGCGCGGCATCCGCGACGCCTGTGTGCTGGCCCGCGCCAGCGCCGACGCAGGCGCCGATGCGCTGATGATCCACCAGCCGCCCGATCCCTTCGTGTCGCCGCGCGGAACGGTGGATTACATCAAGGCGGTGCGCGAGGCGTCGGGCGGGCTGCCCGTCATGCTGTACCTGCGCAACGACGCCATGGGCCCCGAGGGCATCGCCCGCCTGTGCGAGGTCGAGGGGGTCAAGGGCGTGAAATGGGCCACGCCGCACCCGCTGAACCTGGCCCGCGCCATCGCGGCCTGTCCCGATCATATCGTCTGGGTCGGCGGGCTGGCCGAGGTCTGGGCACCACCGCTCTATGCCGTGGGCGCGCGGGGGTTCACCTCGGGGCTGATCAACGTCTGGCCCGAACGGTCGATGGAAATTCACGCGGCACTGGACGCGGGCGATTACCCGAAGGCCAACCGCCTGATCGACGAGATGCGCGTGTTCGAAGACATCCGCGCCGAAGAGCAGAACGGCACCAACGTCACCGGCGTCAAGGCCGCGCTGATGGCCATCGGCCAGGACTGCGGCCCGACGCGCCCGCCCTCCGCATGGCCCCTGACCGACCGCCAGCAGGCCGCGCTGGACGGGTTTGTAACAGCGAACGGGTTGGCGGGGCTGTAGGCAGAAGCGGATGGACGTGCACGCCGACGTGTATCCACCAAGGCCCGGAATCAAGGTGCGTAGCACCGCCGGGCAGCGCCCGACCGCCCCATGGGCGGGCGCTTTCTCACCGTATTGCGGTTCATCACCCACACGCCAAAGTTTAGAAATAAAGTGGTGCTAACTGACGTTCCGATGCCCACCCGCGGTCGGGCGCTGCCCTGTGCGGCGAGGTCATAGAAGGCTCTAAGCAGCCCTTCGCCAAGCGATGCACGAATCCCCGCTCCGGGCGACCCTGCAACTGGACCCATAAACAGGTCCAGAGCTACCCCTTCTCGGGCGCGAAAAACTCGGGGAAGGCGGCGCGTTTCTCGGCGATGCGGTCCACCGTGCGCTGCAGGTGGCGGCGCAGGGCGTCCATGGCGCGGGCGGCGTCTCCGGCCTCGATGCCATCGACCACCTGTGTGTGCCCTTCGACCACCTGTTGGTTGTTGCGCATCCGGCCTGCGTCATCCGTGTCGGACAGGTGCAGGCGGCGCAGGCGTTCCAGATGGCCCGCGTGGCTGCGCAGGATGCGCTGGGTCTGCACATGGCGGGCGGCCACGAACAGCGTCTGGTGGAATGCCTCGTCCAGCTCCTGAAACGTCGGCACATCGCCTGGGTTCTGCGCGATCCCGGCCTGAAGCGCCACGATGCTGCGCAGCCGCGCCAGATCCTCGGGCGCAATCCCGGCTGCCAGCTCGCGCACCACCTCGGTTTCCAGCGCGATGCGCATGAACTGGGCCTCGCGGATGGCGGTCACGTCGATGGGGGTGACCAGCGTGCGCGACTGCGGGAAAATATGCACCAGCCCCTCTTTGGCCAGTTGCTGCAAGGCATCGCGCAGCGGTGTCAGGCTGACGCCATACACCTCGGCCAGTTCGGCGCGCAACAGCGGGGTGCCGGGCGGCAGGTCCAGCTTGACGATTTGGTCGCGCAGGCTGTCGTAGACGCCGCGCCCCGTTGGCCCGCCCTCGAACAGCGCCTGATGGGCGTCGGCGCGCATCCCTTTGGGCAGCAATTGCGTGGTGCGGGTCTGAGACACCGGGGGGTGCGGTTTGGCGGATTCATTCATTGCGAGAGCACTTTGTTCCTGTTAATCCTAATATATCAGTTCGTGCCCCGAACCCGAAGCCTTTTTTCCGCAGCCCCGAAAGAACGCATCCTATGGACAGCCAGACCACACCCCGCGACCCCGCTGCAAGGGTGCTTTTGCTGTCTGGGGGCGACAACGTGGTGGTGGCCACCGGACCGATTGCCCAAGGCACCGCGCTGCCCGAACACGGGGTCATTGCCAACCACGATACGCCGCAAGGTCACAAGATCGCAATCCGCCCGCTCCAGAGCGGCGCGCCGATCCTGAAATTCGAGACGGTCATCGGCTATGCCGCCCATGACATCGCACCCGGCGACTGGCTGCACAGCCACAACATCAAGTTCGACGCGGTGGACAAGGATTACGCCTTTGCCCGCGACTATGTCCCGACCGACATCCTGCCCGAGGACCAGCGCGCCAGCTTCATGGGTATCCGCCGCGACAACGGTCAGGTCGGCACGCGCAACTATATCGGCCTGTTCGTCACCGTGAACTGTTCCGCCACCGTGGCGCGCAAGATCGGCAATTATTTCGACGAAGAGCGCATGGAAGACTGGGCCAATGTCGACGGGGTGATCCCGTTTATCCACGAAACCGGCTGCGGCATGGAAATGACGGGCGAGCCGATGGACCTGCTGCGGCGCACGCTGGCGGGCTATATCCGGCACCCCAACATGGCCGGTGCCGTGGTGCTGTCGCTGGGCTGCGAGCGGAACAATCTGGCGCAGTTCTTCGAAGAACAAAGCCTGGCCGAAGGCAAGATGCTGAAAACCATCACCATGCAGCATGTGGGCGGCACCGCGCGTGCCATCACCGAGGGCAAGGCCGCCGTGCGCGACATGCTGGACGCCGCCAATCAGGTGCAGCGCACGCCGTGCAGCGCCGAACACATCACCATCGGGATGCAATGCGGCGGCTCGGACGGTTTGTCGGGGCTGTCGGCCAACCCCGGTCTTGGTGCGGCAGCCGACATCCTCGTGCGCAACGGCGGCACCGCGATCCTGTCCGAAACGCCCGAGATCTTTGGCGTCGAACACCTGTTGACCCGCCGCGCCCAGTCCGAGGCCGTCGGCCGCAAGCTGGTCGAGCGCATGGACTGGTGGCTGGACTATACCAAGGGCCGCGACACCCAGATCAACGGCGTCGTCAGCCCCGGCAATCAGGCGGGCGGGCTGGCCAACGTGCTGGAAAAATCGCTGGGCGGGGCCAAGAAGAGCGGCAGCACCGGATTGATGGAGGTCTATCGCTATGGCGAGCCGGTGACGCAAAAGGGGCTGGTGTTCATGGACACCCCCGGCTTTGATCCGGTGTCTGCCACGGGGCAGATCGCGGGCGGGGCCAACCTGATCTGTTTCACCACCGGGCGTGGCTCTTGCTTTGGGTCGTATCCGTCGCCAACGATCAAGCTGGCGTCGAACACGCCCATGTTCACCCAGATGCAGGACGATATGGACATCAACTGTGGCACGGTGATTGATGGGGACAAGACCATTGCCGAACTGGGGCAGGAGATTTTCGACCATATCCTGGCCGTCGCCTCTGGGCAGGCCAGCAAATCCGAAGCACTGGGCGTCGGAGAAGAAGAATTCGCACCCTGGCCAATTGGCGTGACGGGCTGACAAGGAAGACCACGATATGACACCCAATTATGTAAAGCTGGTGCAGGATACGGTGCTGCCGCGCATCGCGCTGTGCCGCCAGACCTTCGCCGCCACCCGCGCGGGTGACCCTGCCGCCGCCGTGCGTGATGCGATGGCGCGGGCCGCCTGCACGGACAAGGTCAAGCCGGGCATGTCCATCGCCATCACCGCCGGCAGCCGTGGCATCGCGGATTTCCCCGAACTGCTGACCGCCATCGTGGCCGAGGTCCGCGCACGCGGGGCAGACCCCTTTGTCGTGCCGTCCATGGGCAGCCACGGCGGCGCCACCGCCGAAGGGCAGACCGCCCTGCTGGCCAAGCTGGGCGTGACCGAGGACGTGATCGGCTGCCCCATCCGCTCGTCCATGGAAACCGACGAAATCGGCGTTCTGGACAACGGCATGTCGGTGCGCATGGACCGCTATGCCAATGCCGCCGACGGCATCATCCTGTTCAACCGGATCAAACCGCACACGTCCTTCCGCGCGCCCAACGAAAGCGGTCTGGCCAAGATGCTGTCGATCGGGCTGGGCAAACAGTCGGGGGCCGAAAACTGCCATGCGCGCGGCATCGACAACGTGGGCATCTTTGTCGCCAAGATGGCGCGGATGAAGCTGGAACGCTGCAAGGTGCTGTTCGGCATCGGCACCATCGAAAACGCCTATGACGAACTGGCGCGGGTCGAGGTTCTGGACAGCGACGGCTTGCTCGAGGCCGAGGCACCGCTGTTGCAAGAGGCGATGGCCAACATGCCGCGCCTGCCGGTCGGGCCGCTGGACCAGCCCACCGCATCCGGCACGCTGGACGTGCTGGTGGTGGACGAGATCGGCAAGGAGTTTTCCGGTACCGGCATGGACCCCAACATCACCCACCGCTTTTCCAGCCCCAAGATGCAGGTCCACCTGCACATCGAACGGCTGGTGGCGCTGGGGCTGTCGCCGCGCAGCAATGGCAACGCCAATGGCGCCGCGCGGGCCGATGTGATCACCGCGCAGATCGAAGAGAATTTCGACCGCGAGGCCGTCTATGCCAACTGCCTGACCTCGCAAGTGTTGGTGCAGGCCAAACTGCCCATGGTCATGCCCTGTGCGCGCTCGGCCATACAGACGGTGGTGAAAACCAGCGGGGCAGATGACATCACCAAGCCGCGCCTGCTGCGCATCCCGAACACGCTGAAGCTGGAATACCTCTATGCCTCCGAGGCGATGCTGCCCGAGCTGCGCGACCGTCCGGGGTTCGAGATCATCGGCGATCTGGAAGAGATGCAGTTCGAGGATGGCAAGCTGGTCAACCCGTGGCCGGACGCACACTGATGGGGCTGCATCTGCATCTGGACCCCGTCGGCGGGGCAGCGGGGGATATGTTCATCGCCGCCATGCTGCACGCACGCCCCGACCTGGCTGACCGCGTTCTGGCCGATGTCGCAGCCGTTTTGCCCGCCGAGGTGGGCAGGCCTGAGCTGACCGAACATGTGGCATCCGGCATCATGTCGCGCCAGTTCAAGCTGGTGCTGGCCAAGGGTGGCATAAATGCGCGGCACGGGGCTGACACCACCTACAAGGCGACGCGCGCCCTGCTGGAAAGCGCGCCGCTGTCCGACGGCACGGCGGACGCCGCCTGTGCCATCCTGCACCGCATCGCCGAGGCCGAGGCGCAGGTCCACAACATCCCCATCGACCGCGTGCATTTCCACGAAATCGCCGATTGGGACGCGCTGATGGACGTGACGGCGGCGGGCAGCATTTGCGCCGCACTGGACGGGGCGACCTACAGCCTGGCACCGCTGCCGCTGGGTGGCGGTCTGGTCGATACGGCGCATGGCAAACTGCCGGTGCCGGCCCCTGCGACGGCGCTGATCCTGCAGGGCTTTGACTGGCACGACGACGGCATCGCAGGCGAACGGGTGACGCCGACGGGGGCCGCGATCCTGGCCCATGTCACCGGCGGCAGCCACGGCACCCGCCCGCCCGGTCGGCTGTCGGGCGTGGGTTCGGGCGCGGGCACGCGGGTGATGAAAGGTCTGCCGAATATCCTGCGCGTCACGATGTTCGACACCGCCGAAAGTGGCATGATGCACGACCAGCTTGTGCAACTGTCCTGCGACATCGACGACATGACGGGCGAGGAACTGGGCGCGGCAACCGAGGCATTGCGGGCAACGGCGGGCGTGGTTGATGTGCTGCTGCTGAACGCGCAGGGGAAAAAGTCACGCCCCGTTGTGCGAATGGATCTGCTGGTGCACCCCGACCAATCCGAAGATGTGGCGGAACGAATGTTCAACCTGACCTCGACCCTTGGGTTGCGCCGCACAGTGGTCGACCGGCTGATCCTGCCCCGCAAACCCGAAACCGCCCCGGACGGCCAACGCCGCAAGCGCACACAGCGCCCGGCAGGCCACGAAACCCTGAAAGTCGAAAGCGACGATCTGGAAGGTGCGCAAACGCTGGCCGCCCGGCGCAGCGCCGCGCGCCGTGGGGAAGCCGAATAGCCCTCAGGGCGTGGCAACGCGCCGTGTCGCGCTGATCGTGTACCAAGCCAGATAGGCAGCCGTGAGCGCGACGGCAGGCCCCCAGATCATCGGGCTGTGCATGACCACCCCCAGCCCCAGCGCCAGCCGCAAGCCGATCTCGGCGCGGCCCAGCGGGTGACGGTCATAGCGCGACAGGGCGCTGGCCAGCAGATAGAGGCCCAGCATGACCCGCACAACAACCAGCGCCAGCGCAGGCCAGTCAATGCCGCTGCTGTAACCCGCCAGGAACGCTTCGGTCCCCGCAAGGGCATTGGGGTCGACCTTGGCCGCGTCGATCAGCAGCAGTTCGGGATAGAAAACAAAGACAAAGGGCAGCACGAACATCACCACGCCTGCACGCACGGCAGAAAAGCCTGTGCGCATCGGATCGGCCTTGGTGATCGAGGCGGCGGCAAAGGCGGCCACGGCAACGGGCGGCGTGATGGCCGAGGCAACAGCAAAGAAAAAGATGAACATATGTGCGGTAAACGGCGCGATGCCCAGCCCGATCACCAGCGGCCCCATCAGCAAGGCGACGTTCACATAGGCCGGCACCGTGGGCATGCCCATGCCCAGCAGGATCGACATCAGCATGGTCACGAACAGCGCCGCAAACAGGAAAATGCCACCGGTTTGCAGCTCGGTCCCGAACAGACGCAGGGCTGACAGCACATCACGCGCGATGAACCCCGACAGGCCGGTAAAGTTCAGGCAAAAGTCGATGACCGAAACCGACAGGAACATCAGGTACAGCGTCGAGATCAGAATACCGGCGTCGGCCAGCGCGCCGACCAGTTGCGCAGGCTTGCGGCGAAATGCCGGGTCCAGCAGGAACAGGATCGCCAGCAGGAACACGGCCCACCAGCCCGCCGACCCTGCGTCGCCCGCGCTGTTCTGCACCAGCTGGAACAGGAACGGCAGGTCAACCGCGCGGCAGGTGGTGTCGGTCGCGATGGTCTGGATGTTGAACAGGGCGGCGACGGGTCCGCAGCCGATGGCTTCTTTGGGCGTCACCAGCAGGAACAGGATCAACAGGATCGGGCCAAAGATCATCACAAGGTTCAGCAGGTCCTGACGGTTCAGCATCATGTCGGGTGTCTTGTCCCCGACCGCTTCGATCTTTTGTTTGCGGGCCTGGAATACGACGGTCAGGAACAGGCAGCCGAAATAGGCGACCGACGGGATGATCGCGGCGATGATGACCTCGCGGTAGGGCACCGCCGTCATCGCGGCCAGCACAAAGGCCGCAACCCCCATCACCGGCGGCATGATCTGCCCGCCCGATGACGCGGCAGCCTCGATCCCGCCGGCAAAGGTTTTGGAAAAGCCGCGTTTCAGCATCATCGGGATGGTCAGCACGCCGGTGGACAGCACGTTGACAACCGGCCCGCCCGAAATGGTGCCGAACAAGGCCGACGAAACGATGGCCGCATGGGCCGGCCCGCCGCGCAAACGACGGGTCCACAGAAACGCCAGCTTGATCAGCGATTGGCCGCCCGCTGAAATGCCAAACAGCGATCCCAGCACGATATAGGGAAACACGGTGCTCAGCAGGATGCCCATAAAGCGGCCCATCAACCCCTGGGATGTGTTGACCAGCACGTCTTCGATGTTGGGGCGCCCGTCCATCAGCGTGCGCGGCTCGCCACCCAGCTTTGTAATCAGGTATTTGTTCGTGTCATCCGCGCCGAAATAGTACCAGACCAGCACCGTAATCAACGTATAGGCGGCTACAACAATGGCGACAGCGACCAGCGGAAAGCCCCAGACCTTGACGTTATAGCCCAGAAACACCGCGATCCCAGCGCCGACCACGGCGAACAGCCAGACCCCAAGCGTGTTGATACACGAAGGATCATCAACGCTGGTGGGCGCAGGCAGGCCGTACAGCTCGGCAAATTCCTTTTCCTCGATCAGCGCGCGGGCGATCAGTTCGGCGCGTTCGCCGGTGAACTGGTCAATCAGGCAGATGGAATCGATTTCGATCAGGTAAGACAGCGACAGGGCGATGGCCATCGTCACCAGCGCCACATCCATGCACGCCCCAAAGATACGGCGGCCCCGTGTCTTGCCAAGCGCATCGACCCAGAACGAATGGTTCAGGGCCACAATGACCATCATCAGCACAAAGGCCAGCGGGTACAGGTATTCGTAGGGAAACTTGCGGATCACAAAGCCCGGATTGCCAACCGCTTGCGCAACCCATGCATCCAAACCGGGGATCGACGGGGTGGTATTGAACAGGCCGATAACAACCAGCACCAGCCCCAGAATGCGGGCCATGGTGTGAAATCTGATGGCCTGTGGCGGCCGGATGTCGGATGGGGTTGTCATGATGCTGCATTGCCCTTGGGATGTGTGACAAAGGGCGTCGGGCGGCGTGGTGCGCCGCCCGACGGTGGATCACTTGGCGCAGTCCGGCACGTCATAGCCGGCCTCTTCCCAGGCCGCGACAGCGCCGGGATGGTACTTGAGCGACAGACCACCGCAAAAGCCTGTGGTCTTCTGGTCAAGCACGCCAAAGTTCACGTTGGCCGCATATGGCGACCGCGTCTTGAGTTCATCCAGTGAACCAATGAAGGCTGTGACGATCTTCTTGACCA
Organism: Pseudosulfitobacter sp. DSM 107133; assembly: GCF_022788695.1. Taxonomy (NCBI): domain Bacteria; kingdom Pseudomonadati; phylum Pseudomonadota; class Alphaproteobacteria; order Rhodobacterales; family Roseobacteraceae; genus Pseudosulfitobacter; species Pseudosulfitobacter sp. DSM 107133. The sequence goes on along the minus strand of NZ_CP085155.1, from coordinate 446,477 downwards.
TTTCGTCCGGCATGTCCGCGTTCACGAAGGTTGCAAAGGGCACGCCGGGCGAGCGGAAAATGCCGTCTTCCGAAATCAGGTTGACCCCCTTGCCTTCGCCATAGCCCATTTTCGCGCCTTCGATCTCGATCGGGCTGTTGCCCGGTGCGCTCAGGAACTTTTGCATCCCTTCGGATTCCCAGATCGCCTTGGGGAAGGAAATGATGTTGATGTCACCCGCCGCCTGTGCGGTTGTCACCCGGTCCGAGGGAAAGGTGATCGGGACCATGAACGCCTCGGCAGAGCCGTCGACAAGTGCAGTGGGCAGTTGTCCCCAGTTGGTTTGCAGGCCGGTGTAATCCTCGCCGTCCTTGAACCCGCCCGAGCCCAGCAACAGGGTCTGGCGCCCAACGGTCAGTGCGGCACCGCGTGGCGGGCCGTTCCAGACTGTACGCCCCTTGATATCCGCATAGCTCTGGATGCCGCTGGCAACAGGGGCAAACAGACCGTAAGCACCTGCGTTATAAGGGAAGATCGCGCGCACATTGTCGGCCAGTGCCTTGCCGTCCTCCCCCAGTTTCGAGAACGGGCCACGGCCCTTTTCCAGCAGGAAATGCAGCACCAGCGGCGCGGTGACCATGTCGGACTTGCCTTCGGCGATGCTGACCATGGAATTGGTGGCGGTCTGGCCTTCTTGCACCTGCACGTTGGCAATGCCTTCGCGGGCCAGAACATCGGCCAGATGAAGTGTCACCAGATGTGGAGAATTCCCCGGGCTGGATGTTTCGGCGGTCAGGTTTTCCTGGGCCGAAGCAGCGGCGGCGCAGACAAATGCTGCGGCGCATCCCAGTGCGACGGCGGCCTTCTTGAATACAAAAGTCATGGTTTCCTCCCTTTTGACTTTGTGGATCGGGGCAGTGGCCCGCCCTGACCTGATTTTCAGCCTGTGCCGGAACCCTCCCGTTTGTCCTCGGCTGTGCGACCTACATATTTGGCAGCGGTTTCGCCTGCGGCTTCGGTCGCATCGGCAATGCCGATCAACACACCGCTGCGCGGGGCGTTGGTGCGGTAAGTGATGAATGCGTCGTTTGACATGGTGGTGCGGGCCGCCGGGCGGCGGGCCCATGTGGCCAGTTTATCATACATTTGTGCGATAACCCCGGCGTGTTCTGTGCTGTTGCCCAGATCGGTCAACTCGTTCGGGTCGGCTTGCAGATCGAACAGCATCGGGCGGTGACCGCTTTCAAAGTGGATCATCTTCCAGTGATGATCCGCCACCATGAACATGCGCGACTGGTCGGGGTGCAAGTTCAGCCTGCCGGCCAGCGGTATGGCGGAATAATCGTATTCGCAGATCGTATAATCGCGGTCCGGGGCCGCGCCGCCGCGCAGCAGGGGCAGCAGCGAATGCCCTTCCAGAATGTGATCCAGCGCCGATGAATCGCCCCCCGCCACGTCGACGAAAGTGGGCGCAAGGTCAATACATTCCACCAGCGCGTCACTGGCGGTGCCACGGGTCGCGTCGGCCTGTTCCGAGGGGTCATAGATAATCATCGGCACCTTGACCGAGGCATCGTGGAAAAACGTCTTTTCCCCCAGCCAGTGATCGCCCAGGAAATCCCCGTGGTCCGAGGTGATGACGATCATCGTGTCGTCCATACGGCCCGTCTTTTCCAGCCAGTCGAACAGCACGCCCATCTGGTCGTCGCATTGCTTGATCAGCCCCATATAGGCGGTCAGCACCTTGTCGCGGATGTCGTCGCGGGCAAAGGCCTTGCCCACGGGGGCGTTCTGAAACCCCTTGAACACCGGGTGATCCGTCTGCCGTTCCGCCTCGCTGCGCACCGGCGGCAGGAAATCGGCGGGGCCATACATGCTGGCATAGGGTTCGGGCACGATATAGGGCCAATGCGGCTTGATATAGCTCAGATGGCAGCACCACGGCTGGTCGCCCTGCGCCTTGATGAATTCGATGCCGCGGCGCGTCAGATAGGGCGTTTCGCTGTCTTCCTCGCGGATGTTGGCGGGGCTGTCGGAGTTTTCCAGAAACCAGCCGGACAGCACGTTGCCATCGTCGTCGACGCCCGAGTTGGCAAAGTCGTGCCAGGGGTTGTCGCTGTCATAGCCCTTGTCGCGCAGGTAATCGTTGTATTTGAGCGCCCCGCCCGGATCGTAGAAACCGTCCGGCCCCTCGGGGCGCATGCCGTCGTCGCGCTCCCAGATGTCGAACCCGCATTCCGCGACCCGCGCGCCGATCACGCTGTCCGGCGCCAGCCCCAGCCGCCGCATCCCGTCGGCGTCAGCAGCCATGTGTGTCTTGCCCACCAGCCAGCAGCCCATGCCCTGATCGCGCAGATGGTCACCCATGGTGCGCTCGCCCACCTTCAGCGGCACGTTGTTCCACGAGGCACCGTGGCTGTGAACATAGCGCCCCGTATAGGTCGACATCCGCGACGGGCCGCAGAGCGGCGACTGGATGCGGGCATTGTCGAACCGCACCCCGCGCGCGGCAATCCGGTCGATGTTGGGGGTCTTCAGATGCGGATGCCCATAGCAGCTCAGGTAATCCCAGCGCAGCTGGTCGAACATGATGAACAGGATGTTCTTTGGCTTGGCCACACATATTCCTCCACTTTTACGCGGTTTAAGCGCAATCTCTGCAAAGGGTGTAACGCGATTCAAAGAGTTCGGGAAATAGTGATTTCCACGCCAGCATATCCAATCCGGTATATCAGCGCCGTAATTTTGCCGCGGCCCGCACATGCTGCGCCAGACGCTGCGCATTGTCCGAAAGCGCGCGTCCGGCGGCATAGGTGATACCCACCGAGCTGACCAGTTCCTCGCCCTGAATGCCCAAACGCACCAGCGACCCGTCGGCCAGTTCCCGGCGCACCGCACCAACAGGCACGCAGGCCGCCCCGCGATGCTGCTTCAGATAGCTGCGGGTGAATTCAAACGACACGGTTTCGATCTTGTTGGGAAAATCCGCAATGCCGCGCGCGGTCAGAAATTTATCCAGTTCGCGCCGGATAATGGTGTCGGCAATGGGTACGATCATCATCTCGTGCATCAGGTCAGGCAGGTCGATGGCATCGGGGGTGTCGGCAAAGGGGTGGTCGCGGCTGACGACAAAAATCAGGGCCTCGGTGTTCAGATGTTCAAAACTGACGCCCGACATATGTTCCAGCGACAGCAGACGTCCAAGGATAAAGTCGATTTCGTTGCGGTGTAGGCGCGTGATCAGCTCGGACACTCCGGCCCAATGCAGCAACAGGTCGATTTCGGGGTGTGCTGCCTTGAACGAAGCACCCGCATCCACTGCCAATGTGCGCGCCACATTCGGCAACATCCCCACCGCGACCCGTGGCCGTGGCGCTGTGCCGCTGGCGGCGCGGGTGCCGGTTTCGATCTGTGCCATGGCCGTATCAAGATGGCGGTTCAGCTTTTGCCCCGCGTCGGTCATCACCAGCCCGCGCCCTGTGCGGGTGAACAGCGGCTGGCCGATGATCTCTTCGATTTCGGCCAGAGACCGTGAAATCGCAGGCTGCGAGGAATTCATCGCCGTGGCCGCATCGGTGACCGTTCCGGCCTTGGCGACGGCCAGAAAGCAACGAATGTGGCGCATGCGCAGGCGGGTGTTCACAGGGGCCGCTTTCCGGTCGGGATCACAAGTGCTGCCAGTTGATCCGGTTTCATGCAGACTGGCAAGTCTGTCTGGCAATCCGTTCAGGCAACCGCAACAATCGCATAGTCCGGCGTTCCGTCCCAGACAAGATCCCAGGACGCCCCCGGTCGGACATTCTGGATCGCGCGGGGTTCAAAACACACCAGACAGTTCCCCCCCGGCGCAGGCGCGCGCACCGATGGGTAGATCAACCCGCGTGACCCCGCGCGCCGCAGATGCTGCGCAAGGTTCTGCCCCTCGGGATAGCCGACATCGGGGTCGGCACCCAGCGCCGGGTGGTCGGGCTCATCGGTCAGGTCATCAAACACCCCGATGAAATCGGCCAGCAGTTCGACATAGCGGGCGCTGTCCTGATAACAGCCGGTAAACCCCAGCTCGCGCGTGCGGTGCCAGGCAACTTCGCTGACAGAAACCATGACATTCCACGCGCAATACCACGCACCGCGTTCGCCGGAATTAAAGCGGTTTCCGCCCGCCCGTGTATAGCTGAAAGCGGCGTTGATGTGGCTGTCGCCATAAATGTGCAAATCCTGGCTGCGGCGTCGCCAGGCCAGTTCGCGCGGATCAAGATGCGGGTTGCGCCCGCGCTCGGCCTGAAGGCGTCCGCTGGTCAGCCCTTCGATCTGGGCAAGAATGTCCAGCTCGTCATCGGTGTCGACCAGACCGCGCAGGGTGGGGGGCTTGTGATAGGTTGCGGGCAGCAACCGTACCAGACCGCGATCCGATATTTCGGTTTGCCTCATGCGCCGCCACGCAGCGCGTCGAGATAGGTTCGAATGGCCAGGATCTGCGGCAACCCGCCTTCGATTGCCGTGTCTATGGGGCGGTGACCGCCAAACAGCGGGCCCGTGTTCGGCCGCGTGAACCAGTCTCTGGCAAGGGGGTCTGAAAAGTAAAGCTCAAGCGACTTGTAGATGCCCACAATCGCGCTGAGACGCAGAAGCTGGTCTTTGGTCAGCTCTCCTGCGAAATCGGGCTTTCTGGCGCGCTTCCATGTGCTGTCGGACATATCCGCAAGGTTTGCAGCCTGTTTCAGGCTAAGCGCCCAGGCGTCAACGATCCGCGCATAGGCTTTCAGCGCGACGGCGTTGATTTGGGAAGGGTCGCGGGTCTTTGCGGCGACGTGCATCATGAATCTCCTTCGTCTAAGATATAGGTCATATGGACCGCATGTAAAGGCCATATGATCCGATAAGGCAAGGATCGACGCCTTGGGCCGACAGTCGGAAAGCTGCATTTTCGTACCGCTGGCTTCAGACGTTTCGGGGTGCAATGCACTGTCGCGCGTAAAGAATTTGTTCAGGGTATCCTTGTCAAAACGCCGGAAGGGGCGGTCGTGACTGTGATTTATGAAACGTTTCATATTGACATGTTCCAGAATCAGAGCAAGTTTGGCGCCAGGTTGATCGCGGCGTTATCTGGCGCAAATCCAACCTGAAAATAGTCTTGGGAGGCTCTTATGAAGTTTGTTAAATTCGCTGCTGCGGCAGCGACCGGTATCTTTTTGTCTGCTGGAATCGCCGCTGCTGACGACCAGCCTGTTGTGGGTCTGGTGATGAAGTCGCTGGCCAATGAATTCTTTCAGAACATGCTGGCGGGCGCAGAAGCCCACGCAGCAGAACGCGGCGATTTCAAGCTGGTTGCCGTCGGAATGCAGAACGAGACTGATTTTCAGTCGCAAATCAACGCAGTCGACAATTTCATCACGCAGGGCGTCGATGCAATCGTGATCGCACCCGCCGACAGCCGCGCAATGGTGCGCCCGATCAAACGCGCAATTGCCGCCGGCATTGTTGTGGTGAACTTTGACGTGGCCCTGGATGCAGATGCCAAGGCGCAGCAGGGTCTGGACCTGGCCTTTGTCGGCCCCGACAACCGCGGCGGCGCCAAAATGGCAGGCGACGCACTGGGTGAAGCGCTTGGCAAAGGCGGCAAGGTTGTCATCATCGAGGGCAACCCCGGTGCCGACAATGCCAACGAACGTCGTCTGGGCTTTGAAGATTCCGTTGCCGCCTATGATCTTGATCTGCTGGACAGCCGCACCGCGCATTGGGAAACCGAAGAGGCGAACCAGGTGTTTTCCACAATGCTGACCGCCCATCCTGACATTCAGGGCGTCATGGCCGCCAACGACTCGATGGCCGTGGGTGTTGTCAAAGCGCTGGAATCAGCCGGGCGCAGCGACATTCAGGTTGTCGGCTTTGACAACATTCCGGCTGTGGGCCCAATGATCCAGGACGGTCGCATGTTGGCGACAGTCGACCAGTTCGGCACACGCATGGCCGCAGATGCGATTGACCTTGCGCTGGGTGTTGTTGCGGGTGGCCCCGAACTGGAAGGCTGGGTCAAAACCAATATCGAATTGGTCAAGGCTGACTGATGTTCCGACGCCCGGCGCTTTTGTGTCGGGCGTCACTTTTGCGACTGGATCGGATTGCTGCAATGGCCCAACCCACTCAAAATACAGCGTCTGAGACTTTGCTTTTGCCTGATACTCTGCTCTTGAATGTCAAAGACCTGCGCAAATCCTTTGGCGGTGTTCACGCCCTCAGCGGGGTCAGTTTTTCGTTGAAGGCGGGCGAGGTTCACGCGCTTGTCGGGGAAAACGGCGCGGGCAAATCGACGCTGATCAAGATTCTCACCGGCGTGCATCATTACGATTCCGGCACCATCGAACTTTCCGGCGAGATCTATAAACCGACCGGCCCCAACTTTGCCAAAGAAGCGGGCATTCAGGTTGTTCATCAGGAATTCAACCTGCTGACCGACCTGAGCGTGGCCGAGAATATTGCCATTGAATCCTTCCCCAAAACACGGTTCGGACTGCTGGACCGTGCAGAAATGCGGCGTCGCGCCCGCAAGGCGCTGGATGCGATCGGTCTGAGTGCGGTCGATGTCGACATGCCGGTGAACGGGCTGGGTATCGCGCATCGCCAGCTGATCGAAATTGCCCGCGCCTTGCAGACCGACAGCCGCATTCTTATCCTGGACGAACCGACGGCAACCCTGACCGAACGCGAAACCAAACGCCTGTTCGAAATCGTCGCAAGCATCAAGGCCAAGGGCGTGACAGTCGTATTCGTCTCGCACCATCTGGACGAAGTGTTCGAGATTTGTGACCGGGTGACGGTGTTCCGCAACGGCGAAACCACCGCGACCGAAGACATCGCAAACACCACACCCGACGGCGTCGTCAGGCATATGGTGGGGCGCAAGCTGGCCGAGCAGACCAAAGAGCTGAACACCTCGATTGGCAGCGATATTGTGTTTTCGGTCAAAGACCTGCGCACCTCGGCCAACCCTAACCCACAGGGCATTTCCTTTGATCTGCGGCAGGGCGAGATCCTTGGCATTGCGGGCCTCGTCGGGTCGGGCCGCACCGAAGTGCTGCGCGCGATTTTCGGCGTTGATCCGATCCTTGGCGGACAGCTGTACAGAAACGGCGCGCCAGTCGACATCAATACCCCCCGCGATGCGATTGCACAGGGTTTCGGGTTTCTGACCGAAGACCGCAAGGACGAGGGGCTCATTCTCGACATGTCCATCGCCGCCAATACCTCACTGGTCAGCATCAGGGATGTGTCGGCCAAGGGGCTTCTGCGCTTTGCCGAAGAACGCAAAATGGTGCGCGAAGGTGGCGCGCGGCTTCAGCTGAAATACGGAAAGATATCCGATGCGGCGTCCAGCCTGTCAGGGGGCAACCAGCAAAAGGTCGTCCTGGCGAAATGGCTGGCTTCGAACCCCAGGATTTTGCTGCTGGACGAACCGACACGGGGCGTCGATGTGGGGGCCAAGGCCGAGATCTACGCCATCCTCAAGGCGCTGTCGGCCCAGGGCATGTCTATGATCGTCGTCTCTTCCGAACTGACCGAGCTCATTACGCTGACAGACCGCATGCTGGTCATGTCGGAACACAGGATTCAGGGCAGCCTGACGCCGGAAAACTATCAACAAGAGGCCATACTGAAGCTGGCTTATGGCCAGATCGAAACGCCGCAGGGACACACAAAATGAGTATAGCTGACAGCCACGCCGAACCGGAAAATCCCGCGCGTTTTTCGGTGAAATCCATCGTAAACAATGCAGGCATCGGCCTTGCGCTGTTGCTGCTGATCGTCTTCTTTTCGCTGGCGTCCGAACATTTCCTGTCGCCGAACAACATCACCAACATTCTGACCCAGATCACGATCAACCTGATCCTTGCGGTCGGTATGACCTTTGTGATCCTGATCGGGGGCATTGATCTGTCGGTGGGTTCGGTCATGGCCTTTGCCGCCGTGATAGCAGGCAAGGCGATCACGCTTGCGGGGTTCGGTGCGGGTGAATTGATCATGTTTGCCATTGCCGCCGGTTTGCTGGCGGGGCTTGTGTGCGGCGTGATGAACGGCGTTGTCAGCGCCTATTGGGGCCTGCCGTCCTTCATCATCACGCTGGGCATGCTGAACATCGCGCGCGGCGCGGCGTTGCAGGTGTCTGGCGCGCAAACGATCTATTCCTTTCCCCTGGTGTTTGAAGACTTCGGGTCCAAACTGATCTTTGGCGTTCCGGTGGTCTTTATCCTTGCGCTTGTGCTGGTTGCCATCGCCTGGTTCGTGCTGAATTTCACGGTGTTCGGACGCCTGATCTATGGCATCGGCAACAACGAAGAGGCGGTGCGCCTCGCGGGGCATCCGGTGTTCTGGTACAAGGTCGCAGCCTTTACCATCTGCGGGGCAACAGCGGGGATCGCGGCGCTGGTCTATATGGCGCGTCTCAGCATCTCCAGCCCGATTGCGGGGATCGGGTTCGAGCTGAACGCGATTGCGGCCGTCATCATCGGTGGCACCAGTCTGTCGGGGGGACGCGGTTCGGTCATCGGCACCTTGCTGGGGGCCTTTATCATCGGTGTTCTGGCCAACGGTCTGATCCTGATCGGGCTGAGCGATTTCGTGCGCCAGATGATCACCGGAATCGTGATCATCATCGCAGTGATCCTTGATTACTACCGCGCAAAACTGTCTGCATCATGAAGCGGGGGGGCAATCTGAACCGGCACCTCAGCAGCCTTGTGGCATCGCTTGGGCACATGGATGAAATCGTGATTGCAGATGCGGGGCTGCCGGTCCCTGACGGTGTCGCGGTGATTGATCTGGCGGTCAGCCACGGCATTCCGGCGTTTTGGGATGTGGTGCAGGCTTTGCGCAGCGAAATGGTCATCGAAGCGGCTTGTTTCGCGCAGGAAGCAGACACCGAATTGCAAGGCCGGCTGGCCGCGATCATGACCGACTGGGGACAGGACAATGGCAAGGTCATCGCGCTGCAAACCACCTCTCATGATGCTTTCAAAGCCCGCACACGACAGGCCAAAGCCGTCATTCGAACAGGCGAATGCACGCCCTATTGCAATGTGATCCTGGTAAGCGGAGTGGCGTTTTGAGCGAGGTTACAATCGTCGGCAGCATCAACACCGACCTGACATCCTATCTGCCCTGTTGGCCAAAGATCGGTGAAACCGTCAACACCACGGAAACGCGCATTTCGCTGGGTGGCAAAGGCGCCAATCAGGCGGTCGCCGCGTCAAGAATGGGGGCCAGAACCACGATCATCGGGGCCGTTGGCGCGGACACCTTCGGCACCGACATTGAACAGCAGTTGCGGGCGCATGGGCTGGACGCGAAACTGACCGTTCAACGTGATATGCCCACCGGAATGGCGTTTATTGATGTCGGCCCTGATGGCGACAACCTTATTCGTCTCAGCGCGGGGGCGAATTATGCCCTGACGCCGCAGATCATCGAAACGCATGCAGACACCATTGCAAACAGCAAGGTTGTCGTGCTGCAAAACGAAATACCCTTTGCCGCCTCTTTCAAAGCGGCACAGATCGCCAAGGCAGCAGGTGCGCTGGTTGTGATGGACCCTGCGCCCGCACCCGAACCGTTCTGGGAGAGGGACAAACTGGCCCAGTTCGACATCGTGACGCCCAATTCCCACGAAACCAAACTGATCACCGGAGCCGAACCGCGCAGCCTGAGCGAGGCACAAGAGGCCGCGCGCAAGTTGCAGGATTACGGCGCTGCGGGCAGCATTGTGACGATGGGCAGCAAGGGCGTCGCGTGGTGTATCAACGGCCAATCGGGTCAAATGACCGCCCCCGGTGTCAACGCAATTGATACGGTCTGCGCGGGCGACTGTTTCAACGGCGCATTTGCCGCTGCACATGTTTCAGGCAAATCCGTTCGGGATGCCATAGAATTTGCCGTACATGCCGCCGCATTGACCACCACACGCAAGGGCGCAACGGATTCCATTCCATGCTATGAGGATTTGTGCGCAGTTCTGGCGCTCGGGTGAAAGATCTTTAGAACTCGGGGCTCTTATGGTTCGGTTCTGGCAAGCGTGATAGGGATGACATGGCCACCGTAAAAGACGTTGCGCGTGAAGCTGGGGTATCCGTCGGGACGGTTTCCAAGGTTCTGTCAAAGGATCTGACCGTCAAAAAGGCGTTGCGCGACCGTGTGACGAAAGCGGTCGAACAGTTGGGGTATCGGCCCAACATGTCGGCGCGCGCCCTGCGGACCAACAAGTTGAATATACTCGGCCTTGTGGTGCCCGACATTTCAAACCCGTTTTTCGCGCAGCTTGCAAAAGACATCGAAGCCGAGGCCGCCAAGCAATCGCATACGGTGATGCTGGCCAATTCCGACGATGATCCCGTTGTCGAATTGCGCCAGATCGAAACGCTGCTCGATCAGTCACCGCGCGGGCTGATCGTTGTCGGGGCGGCTGACCAGTCGGTGCCGCAGGTCACAACCGGCGTGCCGATCATTTCTCTGGACAGGCGCTATGGTGACTGTCGGCTGATCGCTGCGGATCATGGGGCCGGCTCGGGGCTGGTGGCTGAACATCTGGCCGGATTGGGGCACCGGCGCATTGCCTATATCTCGGGGCCGCAATCCACCGAAGTGGGGCGGTTGCGCAAGCTGGGGTTTTGTACACAATTGCGCAAAATATGTACCGGATCCGACGCCGCCGTGTTGATTTGTGTTGAAGGCCAGTTTGACTATGACTCGGGCGAACACATCGCCCACCAACTGCTGGCCGTGGCCCCGGACGAACGGCCAACCGCAATTGCCGCTGCAAGCGATCAACAGGCCATCGGCGCGCTGCGTGCTGCCCGCGATCTGGGCATATCTGTGCCGTCAGAACTGTCCATTGCAGGCTTTGACAACATCGCGCTGGCTGAACTGGTCGAGCCAAGGCTGACAAGCGTATCGCAGCGGACAGACGAGATGGCGCGGCTTGCTGTGCGGCTGTTGCTGTCGGAACATCCGCAAGCAACCCAGGACACCTTTGTCGAGACCAGTTTGTGCGCCAGAGATTCCACCTGTAAAATCAGATAGTTACACCGATTTCGCCGGGCTGGCCGCAATAATCCGTCAAAGCGGCCTTCGGCCCCTTGACCTTCCAGTTGCTGGAAACCCTATGTTGATCGCATCGCGGTCGATTACAAACGGGAAACACCAGTATGCCAAATACAAATCACCTGAACCTGCGGGTTGACGGTATGTCCTGCGCATCTTGCGTGGGGCGGGTGGAAAAGGCGCTGAACGCGCTGCCCGGTGTCACGCAGGCCGAGGTCAACCTTGCCACTGAAACCGCGCGCGTCACCCATGACGGCAGTGTATTGGCGACGACCCTGACAGACACGCTCGACAAGGCGGGCTATCCTGCGCGCCTTGCCGAAACCAGCATCGACATCACCGAAATGTCCTGCGCCTCTTGTGTCGGTCGGGTGGAAAAAGCGCTGAGCGCGCTGCCCGGTGTGACCCATGCCGAGGTGAACCTTGCCACGGGGCGCGCGACTGTGGGCTATGTCGACGGGGCCGTGACCCCCGCCGAGATTGCCGCGACATCAACCACGGCAGGCTACGCCGCGACGGTCCACACCTCGGGCCAGTCCGGAGACACCGGCGTCGCCCGCAAGGAAGAAGAGGCCGCCAGCCTGCGCCGTGCGGTTCTTGTGGCGGCGGCGCTGGCGCTGCCGGTTTTTGTGGTCGAGATGGGTGGCCATCTGTTCCCGCCCTTTCACATGTGGGTGCATCACACCATCGGCCAGCAAACCTCATGGGTGATACAGTGGGTTCTGACCACGCTGGTGCTGATCGGGCCGGGCCGGATGTTCTATGTCAAAGGCATTCCCGCGCTGTTGAAAGGCGCGCCCGACATGAACAGCCTTGTCGCGGTCGGCACATTGGCCGCCTATCTTTACTCGGTTGTTGCGACCGTGCTGCCGGTGCTGTTGCCCGATAATGTGCGCGCGGTCTATTTTGAATCTGCCGCTGTGATTGTCGTGCTGATCCTGGTTGGCCGCTGGCTGGAAGCGCGGGCCAAGGGGCGCACGGGTGCTGCCATTCAGGCACTTCTGGGGCTACAGGCGCACACAGCCGCTGTCGAACGAAACGGTGAAACCGTCGAACTGGCGCTTGAGGAAATCCGCGCTGGCGAGATCCTGATCGTGCGGCCCGGAGAACGTGTCGCCGTGGACGGAGAGATTGTAGACGGCGACAGCCATGTCGATGAAAGCATGATTACCGGCGAACCCGTGCCCGTTGCCAAAGGCCCCGGTGCCACAGTCACCGGCGGCACGGTGAACGGCGCGGGGGCATTCCGATTTCGTGCCACCCGCGTGGGCGGTGACACCACGCTGGCGCAGATCATTCGCATGGTCGAGGACGCACAGGGCGCGCGGCTTCCGATTCAAGGGCTGGTCAACGAGATCACGCTGCGCTTTGTGCCTGTGATCCTTGGCATTGCCGCGCTGACCGTGCTGGCGTGGCTGATGTTTGCGCCGGCACCCGCATTGACCCATGCGCTTGTGGCGGGTGTGTCGGTTCTGATTATTGCCTGCCCCTGTGCCATGGGGCTGGCCACGCCGACCTCGATCATGGTGGGCACGGGGCGTGCCGCAGAACTGGGGGTGCTGTTTCGCAAGGGCGATGCGCTTCAGGGGCTGGGGGCGGTCGATGTGGTCGCTTTGGACAAGACCGGCACCGTGACCCAAGGGCGCCCGGAGCTGACCGAGCTCATCCTGTCTGAGGGCTTTGAGCGGTCCGAAGTGCTGGCGCTGGTCGCAGCAGTCGAGGCCCGCTCGGAGCATCCGATTGCCGAGGCGATCGTGCGCGCCGCCCGTGCGGAAGGTGTCGCGCGACATGACCCCGCCGATTTCAACGCCATGGCCGGATACGGGGTGCGTGCGACGGTTTCGGGCCATGATGTGCTGATCGGGGCCGACCGTCTGATGACCCGTGAAGGGATCGACACGGGTGCGCTGGCCGCCTCCGAAACCGGGCTTGCAAAACGGGGCCGCTCGGCCCTGTTCGCCGCGATTGACGGGCGCATTGCCGCCGTGATCGGCGTTGCCGATCCGTTGAAACCTGCCAGTGCCGCTGCCATCGCCGCGCTCAGGGCGCAGGGGTTGCAGGTGGCGATGATCACCGGTGACAAACGCGAAACCGCCGAGGCAATCGCCGCCGAGATCGGCATTGACCATGTGATCGCGGGCGTTCTGCCCGACGGCAAGGTCGCCGCGCTGGACAGCCTGCGCGCCGAGGGCCGCAAGGTTGCCTTTGTCGGGGACGGCATCAACGACGCCCCCGCGCTGGCCCACGCAGATGTGGGCATTGCCATTGGCACGGGCACCGATGTGGCGATTGAATCCGCCGATGTGGTGCTGATGTCGGGTGATTTGCGCGGCGTGGTAAACGCCTTTGCCGTGTCGCGCGCCACCATGCGCAACATCCGCCAGAACCTGTTCTGGGCCTTTGGCTATAACACCGCGCTGGTTCCGGTGGCTGCGGGGGTGCTTTACTCCTCTTTCGGCATCCTGTTGTCGCCCATGCTGGCTGCGGGTGCGATGGCGCTGTCGTCGGTCTTTGTCCTGAGCAATGCCTTGCGACTGCGCCGGATCAAGCCGCTGATGGATGAAAGCGCCGCCATACCTGCGCGCGCTGTGGATCAGAACAAGGTGGTCGCGGCGGCAGAATAGCGGCGGTTTGTCCGTTATTCATTGGAACAAAGCGCCGCATATGTTTATGCTGGGCGGATGGTAATCAAAGATCCGCCCGCTTTCACAGACAACATAGCCCCGATGCCCGGCTGGGTCGCACCTGCGCGCGCAGAGACCGACGAAGATGTCGTGTTTCTGGCCGGGGCCACGCTGGCGACACTGCATCTTGTGGTGTCCCGTGCCGAGGTCCCGCAGGCCTTGCTGCGCGACCGTCTTGCCCTGTCGGCAGCCGAGGCATGTGTCACCTACATGGGGCGCTCCGAACGGGCCGCCGATTTGCGGGACGAGGTGCATTTGTTGCGTGCGGGCGACCAGCCCGGTCCGGCGGGGGTGATCTTTCAACACTGGCGTCGGGCGGGGACGGTCAGGGCCGGAACGCTGAAAAGCCTGCACAAGGCGATGCCCAATTTCGAACCAGAGCAAATTGCCATCTGGCTGGACACCGCGCGGGGTGGTCCGGTTGCGCAGGCCGCGACCGTGTTCGAAACGGTTCTGGCCGCCCATCCGCGTGCCGAAACGGCGGCGCTGATCCTTGCCGAAGCGGCGCTGGCGCGGGCTCTGGGCTGGCCGCATATCCTGCCGCTGCTGGCGACGGGCCTCAGGTCGCGGGATTTGCGCACCACGGGGGATGTGTTGCGGCTGGCCTGTCATCGCGCCGTTGTCGCGTCGGGGCGCGGGGTGGTGCAAATGGCCGCCGACCTGTCGCGCCGCGCAGCGCTTTTGCAAGCCGTTGCGCCCAAACTGCGGGCCAAGACGGCTCCGGCAGCGGTCGCGCAGTTTCTCAGCCGTGACGCGGTGGCCCCGGCTGCGCTGACTGCGGGTGCGGGCATGTCCGACCGCGCTGCGCGCCGTCTGTGCGACCGTCTGGTCGATCTGGGGGCGGTGCGCGAACTGACGGGGCGGGACAGTTTCCGCCTGTACGGAGTCTGACATGGCAGAGCCAGAGTTTGACCGCGATTTGACCGATCTGCCGCCCGACCTGCGCTGGCGCACATGGATGCGCCGGATCGAAGCGGTTCTGTTCGCCTCGGCCACACCGGTGCCGCGTGACGCTTTGGCGCGGGTTGTGGGGCGGGGGGCGTCGGTTGATCTGTTGATCGACGATCTGTCCGCCGACCTTGAGGGGCGTTCTTTTGAGGTGGCGCAGGTGGCGGACGGCTGGTTCCTGCGCACCCGTCCGGCCTATGCGGCCACGATCCGTGTCGCGTCGGATGTGGGCGGGCAGGGGCTGGACCTGAACCCGTTCGATGTGTCGGTTCTGGCGGCCATTGCCTATCACCAGCCGATCACACGGGACGGGTTGAAAGATATTTTCGGCAAAGAGGTTGGCCGCGAGCTGATCGGGCGGCTGCACGAGCGTAACCTGATTGCAACCGGCCCGCGCAGCCCGCGCCGCGGGGCGCCTTATACCTTTGTGACGACCGACCGGTTTCTGGCGGTCTTCGGGCTGCAAAGCCTGCGCGACCTGCCGGATCAGGAACAATTGGAAGATGCTGGCGTGGTTGGGCCGCGCCCGTAGGGTCCCGCCCGCCCGTCACGCCAGCGGCTTTGACAATCCGTCGACCACCAGATTGCGCAAGCGCTGTGCCAGCGGATTGATCATCACCGATT
The DNA here is from genome assembly GCF_022788695.1 of Pseudosulfitobacter sp. DSM 107133. NCBI lineage: Bacteria > Pseudomonadati > Pseudomonadota > Alphaproteobacteria > Rhodobacterales > Roseobacteraceae > Pseudosulfitobacter > Pseudosulfitobacter sp. DSM 107133. The sequence continues at coordinate 431,154 of NZ_CP085155.1, read as the reverse complement.
TGCGCTGGATCAGGTGATAGGGAGAAATGACCAGGGGTTGCTGCACGGTGATCGACTGAATGCCGCCCACGCCGGTGCTGCGGACCAGATCGCCAACCTCGCTGGACACCGGAGAGATTGAATCGGAAATCTGCAAATAGGCGATCATCACCAGCAGCGACGTGGTGGTCACGATGTCTTCGGGCAAGGGGACGCCGTGGGCCAGAAAGGCCTCTTCCACCGCCTTGCGCATGGGGGTGCCGGTGGCCTGCGCGACCCAGCCAAATCCGGCAAGGTCGGTGATCGACGGGCGGGCGATCTGTGTCAGCTTGTGGCCCGATCTGACCAGAAATTCGGCTGTTTCATTACGCCAGTCCATGATTTCGAACAGGCGCGGGTCCAGTTCGTTGGGCACGCGCGACAGGATAAAATCGTATTCGCCGTTCAGCAGCCCCTCCATCAGCGTATCGCTGGGGCCAACACCCACATAGACATCGGCCCCTTCGACGTCCTGTTTCAGTGCGTGGACCGCCGGAACGACATAGGCGATGGCCGCCCCCGTCACCGATCCCACCCGCACGCGTCCGGTTTTGCCTGCGCCAAAGGCGGCGACCTCGTCGGCGGTGCTGGCCAGCGCGCGCAGCAGCCCGCCGGCATGGCGGATCAGCACCTCTGCGATGGCCGTGGGCACCATGCCCTTGGACGTGCGCGCGAACAGCGGCTGGCCAACCATCTGTTCGACCTCGGCCAGCATTCGCGAGGCGGCGGGCTGGGTGATCGCCAGATGGTCAGCGGCGACAGACAGCTGGCCGTATTCATCAATGGCATGAATCAGCCGCAGGTGGCGCCATTGCAGGCGTGAGGTCAGGTCTTGCATGTCAACTGCATGTCACTTTTGGTATGTATATGTCAACTTATGTAATTTGATTGCTATGTAACCACATTGTAAACATCGCGCAGGACATAGGAAAATCGTCCGACATTTTGTCCCGCACGCGGGACCCGACTTTTCTGCAAACGGATTGGTCGGCTTTTGGGAGGAAGACATGAACAAACTTATTTCGGGGCTTAGTGCCCTTGCGCTTGGCGTTGGTCTGCTGACATCGCCTGTACTGGCTCAGGACAAGGGCACGATTGGCATCGCGATGCCCACCAAATCCTCGGCCCGCTGGATTTCCGACGGCAATTCGATGGTCGAGCAGTTCGAGGCGGCAGGCTATACTGTTGATCTGCAATACGCAGAAGACGACATTCCCAACCAGCTTGCCCAGATCGAGAACATGATCACCAAGGGCGTCGATGTGTTGGTGATTGCCGCGATTGACGGCACCACCCTGTCGAACGCACTGGAGAACGCGCATTTCGCGGATATCAAGACAATCGCCTATGACCGGCTGATCCGTGACAGCGAATATGTCGACTATTACGCGACCTTCGACAACTTCAAGGTCGGCGTGCAACAGGCCAGTTCCATCGTTGACGGGCTGAAGGAACGCTTTCCCGATGTCAGCCCCTGGAATGTCGAATTGTTCGGCGGCTCGCCCGACGACAACAACGCCTATTTCTTCTACAACGGTGCCATGTCGGTGCTGCAACCGCTGATCGACGACGGCACCATCAACATCGTGTCGGGCCAGATGGGCATGGACACGGTCGGCACCCTGCGCTGGGATGGCGCGGTCGCGCAGGCGCGCATGGATAACCTGTTGTCGGCGCATTACACCGACAAGGTCGTGAACGGCGTGCTGAGCCCCTATGACGGTTTGTCGATTGGTATCCTCAGCTCGCTCAAGGGTGTGGGTTACGGGTCTGGCGATCTGGCAATGCCGATTGTGTCCGGTCAGGATGCGGAATTGCAGTCGATCAAGTCGATCATCGCAGGCGAGCAATATTCGACCGTGTTCAAGGACACCCGCGAACTGGCCCGTGTGACGGTTGGTATGGTCGATGCGCTGCTGCAAGGCGGCGAGCCGGAGATCAACGACACCACCACTTATAACAACGGTGTCAAGGTTGTGCCGTCCTACCTGCTTGAGCCGGTATCGGTCGATGCCAGCAACTACGAGGCGATCGTGATCGACTCGGGCTACCACTCCAAAGACGACCTGTAAGCACAGGTTGCGATTGAACAATCGCCTGCTCCGCGTGCTGTAACCGGCTGGCGGGGCGGGTCTGGATATTGGGGGGCAGGCCAATGACAACACTTCTTGAAATGCGCGACATCACCAAGACTTTTCCGGGCGTCAAGGCGCTGGACAACGTCAATCTGAAGGTGGCCAAGGGTGAGATCCACGCCCTTGTGGGCGAAAACGGCGCGGGCAAGTCGACCTTGATGAAGGTCCTTTCCGGTGTCTATCCGCAAGGCACCTACGACGGTGAAATCCACTATGACGGTCAGGTCGCGCGCTTTGGTGGCATCGTCGACAGCGAGGATCTGGGGATCATCATTATCCATCAGGAGCTGGCTCTGGTGCCGCTGTTGTCCATCGCGGAAAATCTGTTCGTGGGCAATGAATGCGCCAGCAAGGGCGTGATGAACTGGCCCGAAACCTTCCGGCGCACCGAGGCGCTGTTGAAAAAGGTCGGGCTGAAAGAGGCCCCCGCCACGCAGGTGGACCGGCTGGGCGTGGGCAAACAACAACTGGTCGAGATCGCCAAGGCGCTGTCCAAGGACGTGCGTCTGCTGATCCTGGACGAACCCACCGCCGCGCTGTCGGAATCCGACAGTCAGGCGTTGCTGGACCTGCTGCTGGAGTTGAAGGCCGAGGGGGTCACCTCGATCATCATCAGCCACAAGCTGAACGAGGTGCGCCGCGTGGCTGACACCATTACCGTGATCCGCGACGGGGCGACAGTGTCGACGCTGGATGCGCGCACGCAAGAGATCACCGAGGACCGCATCGTGCGCGACATGGTGGGGCGCGACATGTCGCAACGTTATCCCGAACGCACGCGGCGGGCGGGTGACATGCTGATGGAGGTGCAGGACTGGAACGTCTGGCACCCCGAACATGCGACGCGCCAGATCATCAAGGACATCAACTTTCACGTGCGCGCCGGCGAGGTCGTTGGCATTGCCGGCCTGATGGGTGCAGGGCGCACCGAACTGGCGATGAGCATTTTCGGGCGCAGCTACGGGCAGAACACCACCGGCACGGTGAAACTTAAGGGGCAGCCCGTCGACACCTCGACCGTGGCGGCCGCGATCCGCAGCGGGCTGGCCTATGTCACCGAGGACCGCAAGGAACTGGGGCTGGTGCTGGAAGACACGATCCAGCGCAACATCACGCTGGCGAACCTGCCCGATGTGTCCAGTTCGGGCGTCATCAACGAGGCCGAGGAAACCAGGGTGGCCGAGCGTTATCGCAAGGCGATGAACATCCGCACGCCCAGCGTGTTCCAGCGGGTGATGAACCTGTCGGGGGGCAACCAGCAAAAGGTGGTCTTGTCGAAATGGCTGTTCGCAGGCCCCGAGGTTCTGATCCTGGACGAACCCACGCGCGGCATCGACGTCGGTGCCAAATTCGAGATTTACGGCATCATCAACGAGCTGTCGGCGCAGGGCAAGGGGGTGGTCATGATCAGCTCGGAAATGCCCGAGCTGCTGGGCATGAGCGACCGTATCTACGTCATGAACGAAGGCAGCTTTGTCGGAGAGCTTGATGCATCCGAGGCCAGTCAGGAACGCATCATGTCGTTCATTGTCACACATTAAGGGAGCGGCACAATGACCGATACCGTATCACCCGACCAAACCACGCAACCGAACATGGCCACCTATCTGCTGGGGCACTTGCGCGAATACGGGCTGTTGTTCGCCCTGATCGCGATCATGCTGTTCTTCCAGGTTGTCACTGACGGTACGTTGCTCAAGCCGGTGAACATCACCAACCTGTTCCTGCAAAACAGCTATATCATCATCATGGCCTTGGGGATGCTGATCGTGATTGTCGGCGGTCATATCGACCTGTCGGTCGGGTCGGTCATGGGCTTTGTCGGGGCGCTGGCCGCGGTGATGATCGTCAATCTGGACGTGCCGGTGGCCATCACCATCCCTGTCTGTCTGGTGGTTGGCGGGCTGATCGGGGCCGCGCAGGGCTATTGGGTGGCCTATTGGAACATCCCCAGCTTTATCGTGACGCTGGCGGGAATGCTGGTGTTTCGCGGGCTGTCGCTGTGGCTGCTTGAAGGGCAATCGGTGGGGCCGTTCCCCAAGTCGTTCCAGCTGCTGTCGACGGGGTTCATTCCCGATGTGTTCGGGGTGGGCCGTCCCAATGCCACGGCGCTGGCCGTGGGGGTGATTGCCGCCTGTGCCATCGTTTACCTTGGGATGCGCAAACGCGCGCGCAACATGGCTTACGGGATCGAGGACGAGCCGGTCAGCTTTTTCGTGGTGCGCAATGCCATCGTCGCAGGCGCGCTGCTGTTCGTGATTTACAAGCTGTCGACGTTCCGGGGCCTGCCCAACGTGCTGGTGACCATGGGGCTGTTGACCATCGTCTATGCGTTCATCACCGAACAGACGACCATCGGGCGGCGTGTCTATGCGCTGGGGGGGAATGTGAAGGCGGCGAAGCTGTCGGGCATTCCGACCGAGCGGCTGACCTTCCTGACCTTCGTCAACATGGGCGTTCTGGCGGCGCTGGCGGGTCTGATCTTTGCCGCGCGGCTGAACACGGCGACGCCCAAGGCGGGCTTTGCGGTCGAACTCGATGTGATTGCGGCGGTGTTCATCGGCGGTGCGTCGATGTCCGGCGGGGTCGGCAAGATTGTTGGCGCCGTGGTGGGTGCGTTCATCATGGGCGTGATGAACAACGGCATGTCAATCATGGGCATCGGCATTGATTACCAGCAGGTGATCAAGGGTCTGGTGCTGCTCGCTGCCGTGATTTTCGACGTCTACAACAAACAAAAACAACGCTAAGGGGCATTCAAGATGACGTTTCAACCCGCCGCATGGCCCCGCAAACTGCGCTCGCAGGAATGGTTCGGGGGCGACAGCCGCGACCATATTTACCACCGCAGCTGGATGAAGAACCAAGGGCTGCCGGCCGATCTGTTTGATGGACGGCCCGTGATCGGCATCTGCAACACCTGGTCGCAACTGACGCCCTGCAACGCGCATCTGCGCGATCTGGCCGAACGGGTGAAACACGGGATTTACGAGGCGGGGGGGCTGCCGCTGGAATTCCCCGTGTTTTCCACCGGCGAAAGCGCGCTGCGCCCCACGGCGATGATGTACCGCAATCTGGCCGCGATGGACGTGGAAGAGGCCCTTCGCGCCAATCCGCTGGACGGTGTGGTGCTGTTGTGTGGCTGTGACAAGACCACGCCCGCGCTGCTGATGGGCGCGGCCTCGGTTGATCTGCCGGCGATCATGGTGTCGGGCGGGCCGATGATGAACGGCTGGTTCCGGGGCGAACGGGTCGGCTCGGGCACGGCACTCTGGCAGATGTCCGAAGACATCAAGGCGGGCAAGATGACCCGCGAAGATTTCCTTGACGCCGAACAGGCGATGAGCCGCAGCCCCGGATCGTGCAACACCATGGGCACCGCGTCGTCGATGGCCAGCATGGTCGAGGCACTGGGCATGGCGTTGTCGGGCAATGCGGCAATCCCCGCCGTGGACAGCCGCCGCCGTGTCATGAGCCATGTGACAGGCCGGCGCATCGTGCAGATGGTCAAGGATGATCTGAAACCCTCGGACGTGCTGACGCGCGAGGCGTTTCAGAACGCAATCCGCACCAATGGTGCGATTGGCGGGTCGACCAATGCGGTGATTCACCTGATGGCGATTGCGGGCCGTGTGGGGATTGATCTGACACTGGACGATTGGGACACCTTCGGGCGCGATGTGCCGACGATTGTGAACCTGATGCCCTCGGGCAAATACCTGATGGAAGAGTTCTTTTATGCGGGCGGCTTGCCCGTGGTGATCAAACGTCTGGGCGAGGCGGGGCTGTTGAACAATGACGCGCTGACCGTCTCGGGCGACACCGCCTGGGATCAGGTCAAGGATGCGGTGAACTACAACGAGGACGTGATCCGCCCCGCGGGCGAACCGCTGGCCAAACAGGGCGGCATTGCCGTGCTGCGTGGCAATCTGGCACCCAAGGGGGCGGTTCTGAAGCCCTCAGCTGCCAGCCCGCATTTGCTGACCCATCGGGGCCGCGCCGTGGTGTTCGAGGACATCGACGATTACAAGGCGCGGATCAATGACGACGATCTGGACATTGACGAAACCTGCGTGATGGTGCTGAAAATGTGCGGCCCGCGCGGCTATCCCGGCATGTCCGAGGTGGGGAACATGGGCCTGCCGCCCAAGGTGCTGAAAAAGGGCATCACCGATATGGTGCGCATTTCCGATGCGCGGATGTCGGGCACCGCCTATGGCACCGTGATCCTGCACACCAGCCCCGAGGCGGCGGCGGGCGGGCCGCTGGCCATCGTGCAGAACGGCGACATGATCGAGCTGGACATGCCCAACCGGCGTTTGCATCTGGACGTGCCGGATGACGAGATCGCGCGCCGTCTTGCGGCGTGGGAAAACCCCGTGGTGCCACCCGCCAGCGGCTATGCGCGGCTGTTCCATGACCATGTGCAGGGGGCTGACACGGGGGCGGACTTTGACTTTCTGGTCGGCTGCCGCGGCAACGCCGTGCCACGGGATTCACACTGATGTCTGTTTCTGATCTCGCCGCCGATCTCGCCATTGTCGGCGTTGGCAAAATTGCCCGCGACCAGCATATTCCGTCGATTGCGGCGACCCCTGCCTTTGCGCTGAAAGCGACGGCCAGCCGGAATTCCGGTGTCGACGGGGTCCCCCGTTTCGAGCATCTGGAAGACTTGCTGGACGCCCATCCTGAGATTTCGTGCATCTCGCTGTGTACGCCGCCACAGGTCCGCTATGACGATGCGCGCCGCGCCTTGCTGGCGGGGCGGCATGTGATGCTGGAAAAGCCTCCGGGGGCGACGCTGAGCGAAGTACATGACCTGATCGCCTTGGCGCGCGCGCAGGGCGTGGCCCTGTTTGCCACATGGCATTCACGCCATGCCGCAAGTGTTCAGGCCGCGCGCAAATGGCTGCAGGATAAGGATATCACCCGCGTCGAGGTGATCTGGAAAGAGGACGTGCGCCGCTGGCATCCTGGACAGGACTGGATCTGGCAGGCCGGCGGACTTGGGGTGTTCGATCCGGGCATCAACGCGTTGTCGGTGCTGTCGGAAATCTATCCGCGCGCCGTTCACCTGACGCAGGCTGACCTGTTTTTCCCTGAAAACCGCGATACGCCCATTGCCGCCGATCTGACGTTCAACGACCCCTGCGGGGCCGAAATGACCGCCGCATTCGATTGGCGTCAGACGGGTCCGCAAACATGGGACATCCGTATCGAAACCGCGCAGGGCACCGCGACGCTCAGCGACGGCGGCGCGAACCTGTCGGTGGATGGCGAAAAGGTCAACGGCGGCCCGGATCACGAATACCGCGCGCTTTATGCCCGTTTTGCCGAACTGGTTGAACGCAGGGAAATCGACGTTGACCTGCGCCCGATGCTGCATGTGTCAGACGCATTTACGCTGGGGCGCAGACAGGCCGTGGCGGCCTTTGACTGGTAACGCAGCAGACATATTGAACACCCGAAAGGACCCGCTATGGAACAGACCCTGACAGGCATTTTGCCGGTGGCCCCGACCCCGTTTCTGGATGACGGACAAGTCGACGAAGACGGCATGCGCCGCGTGCTGGACTGCCTGATAGATCAAGGCGTGGATGCGATCTGCATCCTTGCGAACTACTCGGAACAATTCGTGCTGTCCGATGCCGAGCGGTCGCTGTTGATGCGCATCAGTCTTGAGCATGTGGCAGGCCGCGTGCCGGTGATTGTCACGGTCAGCCATTTTTCGACCGACATCGTGGTGGCCCGCGCCAAGGCGGCGCAGGCGATGGGGGCGGCGATGGTGATGATGATGCCGCCCTATCACGGGTCGGGCCTGTTTCCGGCCGAGGCGGGGATATTCGAACATTTCGATGCGGTCAGCAGCGCCATCGGCATCCCGATCATGGTACAGGATGCGCCGCTAAGCGGTGTTGCCCTGTCGGTGCCATTGCTGGCACGGATGGCACGCGAGCTGGAAAACGTCAGCTATTTCAAGATCGAATGCCCCTTTGCCGCCGACAAGCTGGCGGCGCTGATCGAGGCGGCGGGCGATCATATTGCCGGGCCGTTCGACGGCGAAGAGGCGGTAACCCTGCTGGCCGATCTGGATGCGGGGGCCACGGGCACCATGACCTCGGGGCTGTTTCCCGAACACATCCGCCCCATCGTCACAAGCTATCTGGCCGGCGACCATGACGGCGCGCTGAAGCAGTGGGAAAAATGCCTGCCATTGATCAACCACGAAAACCGACAGTGCGGGTTGCGCGCCTGCAAGACCGTCTATGCCGCAGGCGGTGTGATCCGCAGCGACCATGTGCGCCATCCGCTGAAACCCATGTCGGAGCGTACCAAGACACGCCTGCTGCAACTGGCAGGCGACATGGACCTGATTGCCTTGAAGTGGGGGAAATAGGCGGATGAGCGAGCAGACATTTACCGGCCAACACCTGATCGCGGGGCAATGGGTTGATGGGGGCGGCAGCTTTGACAGCCAACCCGCGCACGGGCCTGCGCATTCATTCCAGAACGGCACAGCTGCCGAAGTTGACGCGGCGTGCAAGGCGGCCGAAGCGGCGTTTGAAAGTTTCGGCTATTCCACCCGCGCTGCCCGCGCCACGCTGCTGCGCAGCATCGCGGATGAAATCGAAGCGCGCGGGGCCGAGATCACCGAGATCGGCACGCAGGAAACCGGATTGCCCGCGGCGCGTCTTGATGGCGAGCGTGGGCGCACCACCGGACAGCTGCGCCTGTTTGCGGATCATATCGAACAGGGGGACTATCTGGACCGGCGCCATGACGCGGCGCTGCCAGACCGTCAGCCCCTGCCGCGCCCCGACCTGAAAATGGTGCAGCGCCCGATCGGGCCGGTGGGTGTTTTCGGTGCATCGAACTTTCCGCTGGCCTTTTCGACGGCGGGCGGCGACACGGCCAGCGCTTTGGCTGCGGGCTGTCCGGTGGTGGTCAAAAGCCATCCGGCCCATCCCGGCACCACCGAGATCGTGGCGCAGGCGATTGCCGCCGCATTGGACAAAACCGGCACCCATCCGGGCACGTTCAACATGGTGCAGGGCAACACCCAGACCGTCGGCGCGGCGCTGGTACAACATCCGCTGATCCGTGCGGTGGGGTTCACCGGATCATTGGGGGGCGGGCGTGCGCTGTATGATCTATGTGCGGCCCGGCCTGATCCGATCCCGTTCTTTGGTGAATTGGGCTCGGTCAACCCGATGTTTGTACTGCCCGCCGCATCGGCGGCGCGTATAGCTGCGATTGCCCAGGGCTGGGCCGGATCGCTGACCATGGGCGCGGGGCAGTTCTGCACCAACCCCGGTGTTGTCGTGCTGCTGGACGGGCCGCAGGCGGACAGCTTTGTCAAGGCGGCCACATCTGCACTGAATGCCGTGCCTGCACAAACCATGCTGACCGACGGAATTGCCGCAGCCTATCGCAGCGGGCGCGACCGTTTGGCGGCGCTGGCCATCACATGTGATGTGCATTCGCAAACGGCTGATGCACGCAGCGTTGTGCCCGACCTGTTTGAAACCACAGGAGAAATCTGGCTGGACAACAGGGCCTTGGGGGACGAGGTCTTTGGCCCGCTGGGGCTGGTTGTGCGCGTCAGCGACGTCGCCCAGATGCAGGCCGTGGCACGCAGCCTTGAGGGGCAGTTGACCTGCACTGTGCAAATGGACGCCGGTGACATGGCCGATGCCAATGCACTGATGCCTATTCTTGAGCGCAAGGCGGGGCGCTTGCTGGTCAACGGCTTTCCCACCGGAGTCGAGGTGGCCGACGCCATGGTGCACGGCGGGCCCTATCCGGCCAGCACAAACTTTGGTCACACTTCGGTGGGCACTTTGGCGATCCGGCGGTTCTTGCGCCCTGTTTGCTATCAGAACTTCCCGGACGAATTGCATTCTGCGGTGGTTTCAGGCTCTTGAACGCGCAGGTATAAGGACTGCCAAGGCGGGAGGGGTGAAATGCGACCGGGGGAAACCGTGAGATGGAGATAGATGAATCCGCAACGGGTGCCCCAAATCCTTTCGCGCCCGCCTTTCAGATGGGGCTGATCGGGCGTGGTATCCAGCTGTCGCGCACCCCGGCGATGCATATGGCCGAGGCGCAGATGCAGGGCCTGACCTGTCGCTATGATCTGATCGACACGGACGTAGACGGTGACATCCCTCTGGCCGCGCGTCTTGATCGGGCCGAGAATGACGGCTTTGCGGGGCTGAACATCACCTATCCCTACAAGCAGGAGGTGATGGCCCTGCTGGACGAAGTTTCGGCATCGTCGCAACGGGTCGGGGCGGTGAATACAGTGGTGTTTCGGGACGGGCGGCGTTTTGGCCACAACACCGATCACTGGGGGTTTTGCGAAAGTTTCCGGCGCGGTCTGCCGGATGCCAAGCGCGGCAACGTTCTGCTGATCGGCGCGGGCGGGGCAGGCGGGGCCGTGGCTCATGCGCTGAGCGATCTGGGCGCGGGCTGCGTTCTGATTGCTGATGCGCGCCCCGACGCCGCCGTGGCGCTGGCGAAGGCAATTCGTGCCGCAGGCGGTCAGGCCCGGACCGTGTCCGATCCGACACTGGCGGCGGCGGGGGCCGACGGCATTGTAAACGCAACCCCTGTGGGCATGGCCAAACTGCCGGGCGTGCCGCTGGACACAGCCTGTCTGGCAGCGCACCAATGGGTTGCCGACATCGTCTATTTCCCGCTTGAAACCGCACTGCTAAAAGCCGCGCGCGCGGTTGGCTGTCAGGTTTTGTCAGGCGAAGGCATGGCGATCTTTCAGGCGGTGCGGGCCTTTGAATTGTTCACCGGTCGCCCTGCCGACCCTGACAGGATGCGCGCCACCTTTCGCAGTCACGGCCAAAGCAGCACGGCCGTTTAGGCTGACCCTAAGCAATGATGTCGGAAATCGTAATTTTCCGGCCTGCGACAACCCCCTATGCATATGGCAGCGCCCTGATGGGCTATTATTAGCAATCGTTTAGGGGGGGTGCCTGCGTGCTCATTGATAAGACAGATACACTGATCGTCGGGGCCGGTCAGGCCGGGATCGCGATGAGCGAACACCTCTCGCGTGCCAAGGTTCCGCATGTGGTGATTGAAAAGCAGCGCACCGCCGAGGCGTGGCGCACGGGCCGGTGGGACAATCTGGTGGCCAATGGTCCCGCGTGGCATGACCGTTTTCCGGGGCTGGAATTTGATGATTGTCACCCCGATGCCTTTGTCCCCAAAGACCGGATGGCGCAGTATCTGGTCGATTATGCGGCCATGATCGACGCGCCGATCCACGAAGGTGTCGAGGTGCTTGAGGTTGAACGCCTTTCGGGCACGGGTGGTTTTCGGGTCAAGACAAGCCAGGGCGACATCACCGCCCGTCGCATCGTTGCCGCGACAGGCGCCTTCCAGCATCCGGTGATCCCGCCGATTGTGCCCGAAACCGCAGATGTCACGCAGTTGCATTCGTTCCATTACAAGAACCCCGCACAATTGCCGGACGGCGCTGTGTTGGTGGTGGGGGCGGGGTCTTCCGGTGCGCAAATCGCGGACGAGTTGAACCGCGCCGGGCGCAAGGTCGTTCTGTCTGTCGGCCCGCATGACCGCCCGCCGCGGCGCTACCGCGGCCGCGACAATGTCTGGTGGCTGGGTGTACTGGGATTGTGGGATATGGCCGCCCCGACGCCGGGCACCGAACATGTCACCATCTCGGTCAGCGGCGCGCGGGGCGGGCAGACCATGGATTTTCGCCGTCTGGCGGGCGAAGGGGTGATCCTGACCGGGCTGACCGACAGCTATGGCGACGGTGTCATGCAGTTCGCCGGTGATCTTCAGGATAACATCGCCGCAGGAGACGCCAACTATGACGAAGTGCTGGACATGGCCGATGCCTATGTCGCCCGTATGGGGCTGGACCTGCCGGAAGACCCCGAAGCGCGCGTTTCCTTTCCTGATCCCGATTGCCTGACAAACCCGATCCGTTCGATTGATCTGGTGGCCGAGGGGATCACCACGATCATCTGGGCAACCGGCTTCCGGCAGGATTTCAGCTGGCTGAAGGTGAACGCATTTGACGAACGCGGGGCACCGGTTCACCAGCGTGGATCGTCGGTTGAACCGGATGTCTACTTTCTTGGCCTGCCCTGGCAATCGCGTCGCGGATCGTCCTTCCTTTGGGGGGTGTGGCACGACGCCAAACATGTCGCGGACCAGATCAACATCCAGCGTGCCTATCAGCAATACGAAGGCGAGGCGGCCATCGTGCCCTGTGCCGTCGAATAATCCGAGGAATATAAAATGGCCCATACCCGCATCCGCAAATTCAACACCGGCGACACCTATCCGGAGCAGAACCTGGACAACGATCTGTGTCAGGCCGTGGTGACCCAGGGCGGCAAGACGGTCTGGCTGCGTGGCCAGTGCCCGCAAAATCTGGACGATGCCAAGAACATCAACAGCCACGATCCGGTCGAGCAAACCCACAAGGTCATGCAGAACATCAAGCAGTTGATCGAAGAGGCCGGTGGCGAGATGGCGCATCTGGTCAAGGTTGTCGTCTACATCACCGACGTGCGCCACCGCGAGGCGGTGTACCGCACCATGGGCGAATACATCAAAGGGGTGCATCCGGTTTCGACGGGGCTGGTGGTGCAGGCGCTGGCGCGGCCCGAATGGCTGGTTGAAATCGACGGAACAGCGGTGATTCCGGAGGGGTACGGCGCATGACCTTTTCTCTGGTTGCCCGTTGCCCCGACACCGGCATGTTCGGCGTTGCCATTTCCTCCTCCTCTCCGGCGGTGGCGGCGCGCTGTTCCTATACCCGCGCCGGCGTCGGGTCGGTGGCCTCGCAAAATGTCACCGACCCGACGCTTGGGCCGCTGACGCTGGATTTGATGCAGGGCGGTCTGAGCGCCGAAGCCGCCGTTGCCAAGGTCGCGGCGTCGGCGAAATTCGTTGAATACCGTCAGGTTCTGGCCGTCGACATCAACGGTGGCACGGCGATTCATTCGGGGCCAAAGTCGCTTGGTATCTGGACACAGGCCCAGGCCGAAAATGTCGCGTCGGGCGGTAACCTATTGGACAATGATCGCGTCCCGCAGGCCATCGTCGACGGATATCTGTCGGCGCGCGGCCATATCGGTGACAGGTTGATTGCCGCCCTGCGCGCGGGCCTCGCAGCCGGCGGCGAAGCAGGCCCCGTGCATTCCGCCGGCATGCAGATTGTTGACAAGGTCGCGTGGCCTGTTGCCGATCTGCGTTGTGACTGGACCGAGGACTGTCCGATCGAGGCCATCGCAACCGCATGGGAAGTCTACAAGCCGCAGCTTGACGCCTATGTCCAGCGCGCGCTCGATCCGCGCGAAGCACCTTCCTACGGTGTGCCGGGCGACGATTGAAAAGGAAATCAATATGTTAGACTATTCTCTTCGCGACTGGAAAGCCCGCGCCGCCGCTCTGACTTTGCGGGGCAAGGCCTTTATTGATGGTCAGTTTGTCGATGCGCTCTCGGGCGAGACTTTTGATGACATCAATCCTGCCAACGGTGCCGTTCTGACGGCCGTTGCCGCCTGTGACACCCAAGACGTCGACCGCGCCGTGGCCGCCGGTCGGCGCGCATTCGAGGCTGGTCATTGGTCACGCATGGCACCGGGTGACCGGAAGGCCGTGCTTTTGAAACTGGCCGACCTGATCCGCAGCAATCTTGAGGAAATGGCCCTGCTGGACAGTCTGGACATGGGCAAGACAATCACCGACGCCGTGACCGTGGACGCACCGGGGTCGGCGCATTTCTTTCAGTGGTACGCAGAGGCAATCGACAAGATCTATGACGAAGTCGCCCCGACCGGCCCCGGCAATCTGGCGCTTGTGCGTCGCGTTCCCCTGGGGGTCGTCGGTGCGGTGACGCCTTGGAACTTCCCGCTGGATATGGCGACGTGGAAGGCCGCGGCAGCGCTGGCCGCGGGCAACTCGGTCGTCCTGAAACCAGCCGAGCAATCACCGCTTTCCGCGCTGCGTCTGGCCGAATTGGCTGCCGAAGCGGGTGTGCCCGACGGCGTGTTCAATGTGGTGCCCGGATATGGGCACACAGCGGGCAAAGCGCTGGGGTTGCACATGGATGTCGATTGCCTTGCCTTCACAGGCTCGACAGCCATCGGCAAGATGTTCATGCAATACTCGGGCCAGTCGAACCTGAAACAGGTTTGGCCGGAAACGGGCGGCAAAAGCCCCAACATCGTCTTTGCCGATTGTGACAATCTGGATGCAGCAGCCGATATGGCGGCCTTTGGGATTTTCTTCAATCAGGGCGCGGTCTGCTCGGCCAATTCACGGCTGTATGTTGAACGTTCGATCAAAGATGAGTTTGTGGCCAAGCTGCTCCAGCGCGCCGAAGCGATGCAGCCCGGCGATCCGCTGGATCCGGCATCCAGGATGGGTGCAATCGTTGACGAAAAGCAAACGCAGGGCATCCTTGGGTTTATTGAAAACGGCAAGAACAGCGCCAATCTGGTGACCGGTGGCAATCGTGTTCTGGTCGGGGGCAAAGGCTGTTTCGTTCAGCCGACCATCTTTGACGATGTCACGCAGGACAATGCGCTGGCGCGGGATGAAATCTTTGGGCCGGTTCTTTCGGTCATCGCCTTTGACAGCGAAGATGACGCCGTGCGCATGGCCAACGATTCCATTTACGGCCTCGCGGCTTCTGTCTGGACAGACAATCTCAGCCGCGCATGTCGGGTGGCAGACCGCCTGCATGTCGGCACGGTTTCGGTGAACACGGTCGATGCGCTTTCGGCGCAAACGCCCTTTGGCGGGATGAAGCAATCCGGCTTTGGGCGCGATCTGTCGCTGCATTCACTGGACAAATACACCGCCCTGAAAACCACCTGGATCAAGTATCAGGCCTGATCCTGCACCCAAGCTGAAAGAAGCCCCGGGTGTGTGGGCCGCGGTCCGTCCGCCCCCCGCCCGCAAAGGAGACCAAAATGCGCGATGCACGCTATGATATTCTGTTTGATCCGATCAAGATAGGTCCGCTGACCGCGAAGAACCGGTTTTACCAAGTGCCCCACTGCAATGGCGGCGGTTATCGCGATCCGTCGGCGGCGGCGGAAATGCGTGGCATCAAATCGCAGGGGGGCTGGGCCGTCATTTTCACCGAACAGTGCGAAATGCACCATACCTCGGAAATCACACCCTTCATCGAATTGCGCCTTTGGGAAGACAAGGACATTCCGCAGTTGCGCCGGATGTCTGAAAAGATGAAGGAACATGGCGCGCTTGCCGGTATCCAGCTGGCATATTCGGGTATCAACGGCCCCAACCTCTACTCAAAAGAAGTGCCGCTGGCCCCCTCGGCGCTGCCGATCCGCACCTTTACCAATGATCCGGTACAGGCGCGCGCCATGTCAAAGTCCGAGATCGGTGATCTGCGCCGTTGGTTCGTGAACGCGGCTAAACGTTCAAGAGAAGCAGGGTTTGACCTGATCAACCTATATGGTGCGCATGGGTTCGGGATTTTCCAGCACTTCCTAAGCCGCGCCACAAACCACCGCACCGACGAATACGGCGGCAGTCTTGAAAACCGAGCGCGTTTTGCCCGCGAGGTGGTCGCGGATATCCGCGAAGCCGTGGGTGACACAATGGCCATAGCGATGCGGGTGTCGTTGGATGAATCCATCGGCGAGCTTGGGTTTTCCAATGCCGAAGTGCGGGATTTCATCGAAATGAACCGCGACCTTCCAGACATTTGGGATCTGGCTCATGGCGCCTGGGAGGATTGCTCTGGCCCGTCGCGGTTCAAGGAAGAGGCGGCACAGTTCGATCTGGTGAAAGCGATCCACGATTTCACCGACAAGCCGATTGTGGGCGTGGGGCGGTTCACGTCGCCTGATGTCATGGTCAAGATGATCAAATCGGGCACGCTGGATATGATCGGCTGTGCGCGTCCGTCGATTGCCGATCCTTTCCTGCCCAAAAAGATCGAAGAAGGCCGCATCGAGGATATCCGCGAATGTATCGGCTGCAACATTTGCATCACCGGCGACATGACCATGTCGATCAGTCGCTGCACCCAGAACCCGACGTTCATGGAAGAGTGGCGCAAGGGCTGGCACCCGGAAAACATGAATGCCAAGGGCGACAGCGAAAACGTTCTGGTCATCGGGTCGGGCCCAGCCGGGCTTGAGGCAGCATGGGCCCTGTGCCGGCGCGGCTATGACGTGGCCGTGGCCGAAGCCCGCGACGTGATTGGCGGACGGGTCACCCGCGAACGAGCCCTGCCCGGCCTGTCGGCCTGGGGGCGCGTGGTGGATTATCGCGATTATCAGCTTTCGCAGCGCCCCAACGTTGAAATCTATCGCGCCAGCAAGCTGGACGCGGAAAGCGTGCTTGAATTCGGTTTCCAGAACGTGGCGATTGCCACAGGTTCGACATGGCGGCGCGACGGGGTTTCGCGCCAACACGTGGTGCCAATGCCAATTGCCAATGGGGCCAGGGTGTTCACCCCCGACGATCTGATGGACGGCACCGTGCCGGGAGGCAACATCGTTATCTATGACGACGATCACTATTACATGGGTGGAGTATTGGCCGAGCTGTTAGTGAAACAGGGGGCAAAAGTGACGCTGATTACGCCGTCGGCCTATGTGTCGGACTGGACCAACAACACGCTGGAACAGGCGACAATCCATGCCAGGCTGGACGACATGGGTGTCGAGATTGTCCTGAACCGCGGTGTTACGGAAATCGGGGTCGACCATGTTGTCAGCAATTGCGTCTATACGGGCAAGATCCGCAACTATGAATGCGATGCTGTCGTGATGGTTGCCTCGCGTACCGGCAACGACCAGCTGTTCCATGATCTGACAGCGCGTCAGGCAGAGTGGGCAGATGCGGGTATCCGTTCGGTCAAACTGTTCGGGGATGCCGAAGCATCGGGGCCAATTGCATGGGCCACTTACGCCGGCCATCGCTATGCCCGCGAACTGGACGGGGAGGACATCGGTGATGACCTGCCATTCCGCCGCGAGATTACCGAACTGGCTGCGCAATGACACCCTATGCTCAGACGCTCGAAAATCTCGGGCGTCTGATTGCCTTTCCCACAATCAGCGCCGAAAGCAATCTGGCGCTGATTGACCATGCCGAAGATCTGTTGACCAAAGCCGGATGTGCAACCCGGCGCATTCCTGATCCCGTGCTGGCCAAATCCGGTCTGGTCGCACGGATCGGGCCCAGCGGGCCGGGGGGCGTGCTGCTTTCGGCGCACAGCGACGTGGTGCCGGTTGCAGGGCAGGCGTGGACGCGGCCGCCTTTCGAGATGACGCAAGAGGGCGACAAGATTTTTGGCCGTGGCACCACCGACATGAAGGGGTATCTGGCGGCCATGCTGTCGCTGGCGCAACGGGTGGACGCGACCGCGCTCAGGGCACCGTTGATGTTCATCATTTCCTATGATGAAGAAATCGGGTGTCAGGGCCTGCGCAAGATGCTGCCAGCGTTTGCGGGTCTAGGCTGGCGTCCTGAACTTTGCATCGTGGGCGAGCCGACGTCGATGCGCCCTGCCATCGGGCACAAGGGCAAATCAGCGCTTCGCGCCACATGTCGCGGGGTTGCAGGGCATTCAGCACTGGCCCCCAAATACATCAACGCGCTGCATCTGGCAGCAGACTTCATCACCGCATTGCGCATCATTCAGCATGAATATGGCGGGTCTGATGTACAGGACACTGCCTATGACGTGCCTTACAGCACGGTTCATGCCGGAACCCTTCAGGGCGGCACAGCATTAAACATTGTGCCTGAACGGGCGGTTGTGGAATTTGAGCTGCGCCATCTTCCGCAAGACGAACTTTCGACGTTCTTGAAGCGTCTGACCCATGCCGTCGGTCACATTTGCGCACCGTTTCAGGCCGAATATCCGGATGTGGGAATAGATATCGAGGTGACCAATACCTATCCCGGTCTGGATATTGCGCCTGACCATCTTGCAGTGCGACGTGTTGGGCGGCTTTGCGGTTCCGAGGATGTGACCAAAGTGGCCTTTGGCACCGAAGCGGGCTTTGTTGCCGGGCTTGGCATTCCGACCGTTGTTTGCGGGCCGGGCAGCATGGAAGGGCAGGGACACAAGGCGGACGAATTCGTCGCTCTTTCCCAGCTCGGACGCTGTGACAGGATGATGGACCGCCTGCTTGCCGAGCTTTCAGGCCAGAAAACCGCCCTGTGAAACAGTCAGCCGCTGTTCGAATGTGGGCTCAGCAATGTATCAGCCCGCGTTTCAATCCAGCTTTGGGCGTGGCTGACAAAGGCGCTTAGCAGCCGGGTGTGATTTGCCCCACCAGTGGCGAGAATGCCCAGCTTCATCGGACGCTGCCCACCGGATAACGGTATGAAACGAATATGTTTTCCATCGGGTGCCAGATCACTTTGCGGACGCACGTTTATGATCGAATAGCCAAAACCGTTTGCCACCAGCCCGCGCATCACGGCCATATCGCGCGTGCGTTCTGCTATGTTCGCGCGCAGGCCGGCTTCGGTGAAGAAGGACAGGAAATATTCGGCGCTGTGCGGCAGATCCAGAAGGACCATCGGGTAGGGTGCCAGTTCGCTGACCGAAATTTCGGGCAGATGGGCAAGCGGGTGGGTTTCATACAGGGCGACCAAGGGCGGCAAGGCAAGGATCGGCAGAAAGGTCAGGTCGCGGGGCAGATCCAGATCATAGGTCATGGCAAGATCAATTTTGCCCTGTCGCAGCAGACTGAACAGGCCTGATTGGTCGGCCTCGATCTGGGTGGTGCGCACGTCGCTATGTTGCGCGACAAAGCTTTGTCGCAATCCGGGCAACAGGATTTGGGCAAAGGTGCTGAGACAGCCGATCGACAACGGGCCGCGCACACTGTCCGACAAATCCCCCGCCAGATCACGCAGCATACCGGCCTGCTGTAGCACATAACGGGCATGGGCAAGTATTTCGCGCCCTGCGGCAGTCGGGGTCAAACCCTGGGCGTGGTGGCGTACAAAAAGCTTAACGCCCAGTTCTTCTTCCAGCTGGGAAACACCGGCGGACACAGACGGAGAAGAAACGTTTACCTGCTGTGAAGCGCCCGCAATGCTGCCGGTTTCGCCCACAGCGACGAGATACTCCAGTTGTCTGAGTGTGTAGCGCAGTGGCATTTCAGATGTCGACTTTACAAAAGTTTGGTGCGTGAGAATTTCGGAAAATCGTCGATTTTGACCGGCGGTTTTGCCCTCTTTGGTACGTTTGGTTCGTCGTTCCTGCAAGTGTCTTGGGCAAATGAGGCGCTAAGGGATGCCTCGGCAATGGCCACGGCAAAAGAATATTTCGGTGCGAGTGCACAAAATTCGGGCAGGGGCATTTCGGGGAAATTACCTAAAACGCAGGTTTCTAGAAATGCGTGTGAAGCGCCAAACAGGGCATCGCGGCTAGGGGATTGAATACCTTGCCAAATTGAAAAGTCGGACTGCGCCTTCGGTACAGGTCTTAGGCATACCCTAACCAGCACTTTTGTAAGCGCTCATTTACCTGCGGTGGCGGCCTGTCGTCTAACTGACGCCAACATTGCGCGTGTCACAGGGCACTGCAAGCAAGATATGGGACAAGACGTATGAACCGGCAAAATGCTGTTGAAGTGATCGACGTTTCAAAGAATTTCGGATCATACCAGGCGCTCAGCTCGGTCAATTTCGAGATCCGAGAGAACGAGTTTTTCACGATGCTTGGCCCATCGGGATGTGGCAAAACGACATTGCTGCGCATGATTGCCGGTTTCGAGACACCCGACACCGGCCGGTTGCTGCTGCACGGGCGCGACATCGTTGACATCCCTCCGCACAAGCGGCGGGTGAACACGGTGTTTCAAAGTTATGCGCTGTTTCCGCATATGACACTTGCCCAGAACGTGGCCTTCGGTCTTGAAAATATGGGTTGGGACAAGGCACGGATCACCGCGCGGGTGGGCGAAATGCTCGAGCGGGTGCACATGAGCGCCTTTGCCAATCGCAAACCTGCGCAACTTTCGGGCGGGCAGCGTCAACGTATTGCCCTGGCGCGCGCGCTTGCCCCCGAACCCGAAGTGCTGCTGCTGGACGAACCGCTTTCGGCACTGGATCTGAAACTACGTCAGGCCATGCGCGACGAGCTGCGCACACTTCAGCGCGACACCGGCATCACCTTTGTGTTCGTGACTCATGACCAGGAAGAGGCGCTGGACATGTCCGACCGCATTGCGGTTCTGGGCAGCGGGCAGGTTCAGCAGATTGGTACGCCGTTGCAGATCTACGAAGAGCCGTCCAACAGGTTTGTTGCGGATTTTGTCGGGGAAACAAACTTCTTCGAGGTCGATGTTCTGAAAGCAACCGAAAAGACCGCAACTGTGCGCACGCCGTTTGGCCAGGTCATCAGCGTGCCGTCCCCGACCCAGGTGCCGGTCGGCAAGGCGACGCTGTCGATCCGGCCCGAGAAACTGAACCTTGGCGATCAGGTCGAGGGCGTCGATTTTCTGGCGGAGGTTGTGAAGAAACAGTATCTGGGCGGTTATACCCATTATCTGCTGTCTGCGGGTGGCGTTGAAATCCGCGCGTCGCGGCGCAATGCCTCACGCGAAAGCGATACCATCGCGGTGGGCAGCCCCGTGCACGTCGGTTTCATCGAAGGCTCTGCACGGGTGCTTGCGGCATGAGCGAAGCGACGGCACATCATACAGACACGCCGCAGCGGCGGCGCCAGATCAACCTGCCGTATGTTGGGCTTGCACCGGCATGGCTGCTGATGATCTTTGCGTTGATCATTCCGATCCTCATCATCATTGCTGTCTCGTTCGCAGTCAGGGGCGCCTATGGCGGCTTTGATTGGGGGTTTGATCTGTCGGGCTATCGCCAGATCCTCTTCAACGAAGGCTGGACCGGAGAGATGGAGTTCACGCCCCAGTATCTGATCATCATTCTGCGCACCATTTTGCTGGCGACAGTGACAACTGTGCTGTGTCTGATACTGGCCGTGCCGGTGGCCTATTGGATCGCAGGGCAGCCGGGCCACAGAAAGTCTGTTCTGGTGTTCCTTGTGACGCTGCCGTTCTGGATGTCGATGATCCTGCGCGTTTATGCGTGGATGATCATTCTGGGCAAGGACGGTCCGCTGCTGCGCTTTTTCGAATTCTTCGGCGCGCCCTCTGGCATGACGTTGATGTACAACGATGGCGCGACGCTGGCCGCAATGGTCTATACCTATATTCCGCTGATGGTGCTGCCCGTTTTTGCATCCATCGAAAAACTTGATGGAACGCTGATCGAGGCCGCCCATGATCTGTACGGCAACCGCTGGACAACATTGCGGCGGGTGATCTTGCCGCTGACGGCTCCGGGCATCGCATCCGGGGTGATCCTTGTCTTTGTACCTGCATTCGGCGCTGTCCTTGAACCGACCCTGATGGGCGGGGGCAAGCAGATGATGATGGGATCGCTTATCCAGCTGCAATTCGGCGGGGGCCGCAATTGGCCCTTTGGAGCGGCGATTGCCATGATCCTGATGATGTTTGTGATGCTGGTTCTGATTGGTCTGGCACTGCGCAGCGCCCGTAACGAGGGTGAATCATGAAACAGCAACATGATGTGAAACGCTATCCGGGGCTTGGCATAATCAGCACGGTCTTTTTCATCTATCTCTATGCACCGCTGGGCATTGTCGTTTTGTATTCGTTCAATGCCAACCGCATCACCAGTGTCTGGACCGAATTTTCGTTCAAATGGTATGGCTCTGCGCTGAACAACAGCGCGTTGATGTCTGCGCTCAAAACGTCTTTGACCGTGGCAGCCATCGCCACCGTCATGGCGACGACGATCGCACTTCTGGCTGCTTTGTCGATCATCAGGGGCAAAAATGTACGATACCGTAAGCTTTCAGAGACAATGGTGAACCTGCCGTTGCTGTTGCCCGAAATTGTACTGGCCGTTGCAACGCTGATCCTGTTTTCCCTGATCGGCCTTCAGAACGGCATGGTCAAACTGGTGATTGCGCACTCGGCCTTTTGCACGCCCTTTGCCTTTTTGCCGATACGGGCGCGGCTGCAAGGAATGCCGCTGGATTTCGAAGAAGCCGCCACAGACCTCTACGCATCGCGCTGGACCGTGTTTCGCCGCGTGACCCTGCCGTTGATTTTTCCGGGGCTGTTTTCAGGAGCGATGCTCGCCTTCCTGATATCAATGGACGATTTCATCACGTCGAACATGCTCAGCTCGGGCGGTACGACCACCTTGCCGGTCTACATCTTCTCATTGATCCGTGCGGGCACGTCACCTGAACTGAATGCCATCGCGACGATGCTGATCGTTGCATCGTTGGTGCTGGCAACTGTCGCCCTGACTGTGGCCGCGCGTGGCCAGAGAACGGACGCAACTTAATCCCTGAAAATCAATGGGCCAAAGGCCCGCAAGACATCCAACAGGAGAACAGAAATGACAAAATTTTACGCAGCAACGGCAATCGCCCTGTGCTTTGGCAGCGCGGTGGCAGCAGAGGGGACGCTGAACCTCTACGTCTGGTCAGACTCCATCGCCCCCGAACTGATTGAAAAGTTTTCGAATGAATACGATGTTCAGGTCAACGTGGACGGCTATTCCTCGAACGAAGACCTGCTGACCAAGCTTCAGGCAGGGTCGTCGGGCTATGATATTGCATCGCCGTCGCAGCACTTTTTGCGCATCATGATCGACGCGGGTCTGCTGGAGAACTTTGGCGCCAACACGCTTGATGCCTATGCGAATATCCAGGAAAAATATCGCAACCAGTGGTGGGACGAAACACAGGAATACTCGATCCCGATCGCCTATGGCTCCGCAGGCTTTGCCGTTAACACCGACGAATACACCGGCCCCACCGACAGCCTGAAATACTTCTTCGAGCCCGAAGGTGAACTGGCCGGTCGCATCGCAATGCTGTCTTACCCCGATGAGGTCGTGGGCGCTGCGCAGCTGTATCTTGGCGTTCCGTTCTGTTCCGAAGATCCCGCAGAAATGAAACGCGTCCTGGATCTTTTGATGGCACAGAAAGAAAGCGTCGCGGTCTATTCTTCGGACAATATCGAAGGGCGCATGGGCTCGGGAGAGGTTGCTGCACACTTCTGGTGGGACGGCGAGGTTGTGCGCGCGGCTGCTTCCGGTGCGCCGGTAGAATACGCGATGACCAAAGAAGGTCTGGTTGGCTGGATCGACAGCCTGGTGATCCCCAAGGGCGCGCAGAACCGCGAGAATGCGATCAGGTTCATCGAGTTCATTTCGACACCCGAAAACGCAACCATCCAAATGAACCATTACGCGCATTCTTCGCCGATGAACGTCATCGAAGCCGAAAAGAAATACACCGTGGAAAATGCCCCCGGGCTTTATCCCACGGTTCCGGTTGTGATGTCTCGGACCTGCTCGCCCAAGGCGCAGGATCTGGTGACACGGGTTTGGACCCAGTTGCTGCAATAAATAATCGGGGGGCTGCATTGCCCCCCTTACGCGACGCTGGAGGGCATCATGCAAGCTGATCTCGTTATTCTGAACGCCACGGTGCGCCCGTTGTTTGCGCCAACCGGCACAACCGCGATTGCCGTCAGGAACGGCCGCATTGAAGCATTGGGAACCGACGCTGAAATCGGTGCATTGGCTGGGCCGCAAACGCAGCAGATCAATGCACAGGGGCGCGAACTGTTGCCCGGTTTCATTGAAAGCCATCTGCATCTCTTTACCGGCGGCGCAAGCCTTTCGATGCTGAACCTGTCCGACACATTCGGGGTCGAGAATGTGCGCGATGCCTTCCGATCCTTCATGACCGATGCGCCCGGCGATGACCTGATTTCGGGCTTTGCGGCGAATTACACGATCTTCGGCAAAGACCGCCGCCCCGACCGCCACTTGCTTGACCTGATCTGTGCTGATCGACCGATCTGCATGTTTTCGGTCGATCAACACTGCGCCTGGGCCAATACTTGCGCGCTGGAACTGGCCGGTATCTTGCACGGAGTCGATCCTGAAACAGGTGCGGATGTTGTGATGGGCGAAGACGGGCTTGCCACAGGCGAGCTGCGCGAATTCGCAGCGATGGCGTTTGTAAATCAACTGTCCAAACTGAAAGGCCGTGATGGCCTTGATAGCAAGGGGCTTGGCGCAGTCTCGGAAAGCGACCGAGCCCATGACCGTGCCTTGATCCGAAACGCCGGTGAATATTGTGCCCAGCACGGCATCACAAGTGCTGTGAACATGGACGGAAACCCCTACCTCGCGGGTTTGCTGCGCGATCTTGCGCTGGCCGGTGACATGCCGGTGCGGGTCAGCCTGCCGTTGAAACTGGATGAAAACGACGGTGTAGAAGGCATCGAACGGATCAAGCTGCTTGGCGCGGAAGTCCCCGGCTGGTTGCACTTTGGGCGCATCAAGCTGTTTCTGGACGGGGTCTATGACACATGGACGGCCTATACGGTCACCGACTATCCCGACCGCACTGGATATCGCTCGGAACCGCTAATTGCGCCGGACGTTTTTAACGCGATCTGCATCGAGGCTGACAGACGCGGTTTGCAAATGGCCACCCACGCGGTGGGTGACGGTGCCGTGCGCACCACAATTGATGGATATCAGGCCGCTGCCCGTGCCAATGGCGCGCGTGATGCGCGCCACCGGGTTGAACATATCGATACCATTGCGCAGGAAGATCTGGACCGCCTGAAGCCGTTGGGCATTGTTGCATCGATGCAGCCGGTGCATCCACCGGGGTCTGCCGGATTGCCGCTGGAACCGACCACCTCCATCATGGGGCGTGCGCGTTGGGCTACAGCCTTTCCATGGAGGATGATCCGCGACCGCAACGTGCCTCTGGCCTTTGGCACCGACTGGCCGGTGTCACCGCTGTCGCCGCTATATGCGATCCATTGCGCACTGACGCGAACCCCTTGGGATGACGATATGCCCGACCAGCGCATCACACTGGATGACTGTCTGGCCGCTTATACCACGGGCGGCGCCTATGCCGACTTCACCGACACGCATCGCGGGGCGCTGAAATCGGGGCTTGCGGCGGATCTGGTACTGATCGACGGCGACCTTGAAGGTTTGTCACAAAGCGCCAGCGCGGCCTCTGTCGCCATGACGTTTTGTGACGGACGCATAACCTACAAAGTCGAGGCTTAGGGTCAGGACCCTAATGCCGGTTGGCACCTGAAACCTGCGCCGCGCATAAAGCCCCGTCAGCCCGCCGCCCCGAACTGAAAATCGCGCAGGCTTTGCGCGTGCATCTGAATGGAAAAACCGGGCGCAAGCGGGGCCTTGTAAGCCCCGTTTTCGACCACACAGGGGTCGATGAAATGCTCGTGCAAATGGTCCACGAACTCGATCCTTTTGCTGTCTTTCTCGCCGGTAATGGCCACGAAATCTATCATCGACAGGTGTTGCACATATTCACACAGGCCCACGCCACCGGCATGTGGCCAGACCGGCAGGCCGAACTTTGCCGCCATCAGCTGCACTGCCAGAACTTCGTTCAATCCGCCCAGACGGCAGCTGTCGATCTGCACGAAATCAATCGCTTCATTCGCAATCAGCTGTTTGAACATGATCCGGTTCTGGCACATCTCGCCGGTTGCGACTTTGATCGGGGCAACCTTCTGGCGTATCTTGCGATGGCCGAAAATGTCATCGGGGCTTGTGGGTTCCTCAATGAACAACGGACGGGCAAAGGCAAGCTGTTTGACCCAGTCGATCGCCTGATCGACCTCCCAGACCTGATTGGCGTCGATCATGATGTTCATGTCTTCGCCCAGTTCCGCGCGCGCGATGGTCAGGCGGCGAATGTCATCCTCCAGATTCCGCCCGACCTTGAACTTGGTGTGGGTGAATCCTGCATCGCGGGCTTCGCGGCACAGCTGGCGCAGTTTGTCGTCGGAATATCCCAGCCATCCGGCAGAGGTGGTATAACAGGGATAGCCTTCGCGTTTCAGCGTTTCGATGCGCGCGGATTTGTCCGGCGCGGCCTTGCGCAGAATGTCCAGCGCTTCCTCTTCGGTCAGAACGTCGGACATATAGCGGAAATCGACCAGCCTTACGATCTCTTCGGGGGGCATCTCGGCCACCAGCAGCCAGACCGGTTTGCCCGCTTCTTTTGCCAGCACATCCCAGACCGCATTGACGACGGCGCCGGTTGCCAGATGCATGGCCCCCTTGTCGGGGCCGATCCAGCGCAACTGGCTGTCGCCGGTGATATGGCGCCAGAAACGCCCCATATCCGCGCGCGCCCAGTCCAGATCCATCCCGACAAGCAGATGGCGCATTGCCTCGATGGCGGCGACGCAAATTTCAGTCCCCCGCCCGATGGTGAAAGTCAGACCGTGGCCCTCGTGGGCGCCGTCGGTGTGCAAGACCACATAGGCCGCAGAATAGTCGGGATCGGGGTTCATCGCATCCGACCCATCCAGCGTGTCAGAGGTGGGGAAACGCAAGTCGCGTGTTGTCAGTCCGGTAATTCGGGTCATCAGCCTGCAACCACGTTCTGCGTCTGCACGCCCAGCCCGTCGATCCCCAGTTCCATCCGGTCTCCGGGTTTGAGGTAGGTCTGCGGCGATTGGCCCATGCCCACACCCGGAGGTGTGCCCGTCGAAATCACATCGCCGGGTTGCAGGCTCATGAATTGCGACAGGTGGGACACCACGGTTGCCACATCGAAGTGCATCGTGCGGGTCGACCCGTTCTGATAGCGGTGCCCGTTCACTTCCAGATACATGTCCAGCGCCTGCGGGTCCGCGATTTCATCGCGTGTCACCAGCCACGGCCCGATTGGCCCGAACGTATCGCAGGATTTGCCTTTGACCCACTGGCCCGAGCGGTGCAACTGGAAATCCCGCTCGCTCAGATCGTTGACAACGCAATACCCTGCGACATGCGCCAGCGCGTCTTCGGGACCGACATATTTGGTGGGCTTGCCGATGACGACGCCCAGTTCGACCTCCCAATCGGTCTTAAGCGCGCCGCGCGGAATTTCGACATCATCATTGGGGCCGCAAATGGCCGAGGTCGCCTTGAAGAAAATCACCGGCTCTTCGGGCAGCGCCATGCCGCTTTCGGCGGCGTGATCGGCATAGTTCAGACCGATGCAGATGAATTTGCCAACCTGCCCGACACAGGCCCCGATGCGTGGATTGCCCTGCACCAGCGGCAGGGTCGCGGGATCAATGGCACGCAAGGCTTCCAGCGCGTGATCGCCAAGGGTTTCACCCGCAATGTCGGCCACGACGCCAGACAGGTCACGGATGCCGCCCGCGGCATCCAGAAGGCCGGGTTTTTCCGCGCCGACAGGGCCAAAACGTAATAGTTTCATGGTTTTATCTCCTAGAAAATCAGGCGGACCAGCCGCCGTCGATGGCGTGGGTCTGACCGGTGGTAAAGGCGCTGTCGTCACTGGCCAGATACAGCGCCAGTGCGGCGATTTCCTCGGCTGTGCCGATGCGCCCCATCGGTTGACGGGCGATGAATTGTGACAGGGCCTGTTCATAGTTCCCCGTCGCGCGCAGCCGACCATGCATCGACGGGCTGTCGACCGTGCCGGGACAGATGGCATTGCAGCGAATGCCCTTGGCGACATAGTCGGCGGCGATGGATTTGGTCATGCCGATCACCGCCGCTTTGGATGCGCAATAGGCAAAGCGGTTGGGCACCCCTTTAAGCGAGGAGGCCACCGAAGACATGTTGATGATCGACCCGCCGCCGTTGTCCAGCATCGCGGGCAGGGTGCATTTGATCATGCGGTACATGGCGGTCACATTCAGATCAAAGCTGAAATCCCAATCTGCGTCGGCGCAGTCAAGGATCGTGCCATTGGCGACAAATCCGGCGCAGTTGAACAGCACGTCCAGCGGGCCGACATCGGCGGCCAGTGTCGCAACCGCCTGCGCGTCGGTCACGTCCAGCTTGACCGCCGTGATGCCGTCGATGGCATCCAGTTCGGCCAGAGCGGCGTCGTTGATGTCGCTTGCGATGACCGTTGCGCCCTGTGCAGCATACATCTGGGCAGTTGCGCGGCCAATGCCCTGTCCGGCGGCGGTAATCAGCGTCTTTTTTCCGGCCAGACGGCCCGGTTCATGTGTCATGTGTTTAATCCGTATGAAAAACTTCGGCCATCATCGCCCATTGTTCGCCGTCAGCACGGCTGGCAAGGGGGGACTGGCAGGGGTCGGTGTGAGTCCACCATTCGCGTGTCTTGGGGTCTTGGGCCATACGGGCCAGATCGGCCTGAATATCGGTGCCGTGGTATTCCCAATAGCCGAACAACAGGTTTTCCGGCTCGCGCAGGAAGATGGTGTAATTGCGGATGTTGCTTTGTGCGATCTGGGTCAGAACATCGGGCCAGACCGCAGCATGCAGGCGTTTATAGTCGTCGATCCTGTTGGGTTTGATCCCGATCACCATGCCCATTCGTTGCATCATGCGGCCTCCGTAATGGTGTGCGAGACCAGCGATTTTGCGGCAATGGCGTCCCAGTCCCAATCAATGCCCAGTCCCGGCGTGCCGCTGGGAATGGCATAACCGTCCTCGATCCGCATATTGTCGCCGGTGACGCTGTCCAGTTGCGGGATGTATTCCAGCCACCTGGCGTTGGGGATGGCGCACACCAGCGGAAGGTGCAGCTCCATCAGAAAATGCGGGCAGACCGTGACGTTAAAGGCTTCGGCCAGATGCGCCACCTTCAGCCATGGCGTAATGCCCCCGATCCGCGCCACGTCCACCTGCACGATCGAGGCCGCGCCCAGTTGCAGGTAGTCCTTGAACTGGCTCAGCGAATACATGCTTTCTCCGACCGCGATGGGCACCGAAGTGCTGCGTGCCAGAGCGACATGGCCGTTTACATCATCTGCGGGCAGCGGCTCTTCCAGCCAGCCAATGCCATGGTCTTCCAGCATCGGGGCACGCCGGATCGCCTCGGACAGCGAGAACGACTGATTTGCGTCGGTGAAAATCTCGTAAGCCTCACCAACCGCTGCACGCACCGCTCCAAGACGCGCTGCATCCTGACTGATATGGTCACTGCCGATCTTGACCTTTGATCCCTTGAACCCCTTTTCTTGCATCGCAAGCGCGTCATCGACCAATGTTTGCTGGTCAAGATGCAGCCAGCCGCCTTCGGTTGTGTACAGCGCGATGCGGTCACGGGTGCCGCCTGCTGCCTTCCACAGAGGCAGCCCCGCCTTTTTGCATTTCAGATCCCACAGGGCGGTATCAATCGCTGCCAGCGCCAGCGATGTAATCGCGCCGACAGCCGTGGCATGGGTGATGAACATCAGGTCACGCCAAAGTCCGTCGATGCGCGCCGGATCACGTCCGATCAGGGCCGGGGCAAGCGTGTGTTCCAACAGCGCCATGACCGACGGGCCACCGGTGCCAATCGTATAGGAATAGCCGACACCGATGGCGCCATCGCTGTCATGGATGGTGACGAAAGGCGTTTCCTGACTGACAAAGGATTGAATGGCATCGACCCGTTTCACCTTGGGGACAAGGTCGATCATGTTCAGTTCTACGCGGGTGATATGTGCCATCGCTCAGCCTCTGATCGCTTGGGTGCTGGCCGCGTCAAAGACGTGGCATTTGTCCAGCATCAGGTGGAAATCCATCGTTTCACCGGGGCGCACCGGGCGCGGGTTCAGCATTTTGCCCTGCACTTCGGTGCCGGCGACGGTTGTGAACAGCAAGGTTTCGGTGCCCAGCGGTTCGGTCAGCGATACCGTCAGTTCCAGCGCGACCCTTTCACCGTCTTCCTCGACCGAATGGCCCTCGGGCATCAGATTGTCGGCGCGGAACCCGAACCTTACCTTTTGCCCGTCGCGCACAAGGCCGCGGGCGTTTGGCGGCACCGGCACGCTCAGCCCGTCGCCAAGCCGGATCATGTCCGTCCCCGCCACGGTGCCGTCAATCAGGTTCATCGGGGGCGACCCGATAAAGGTGGCGACAAATGTGTTCAGCGGTTCGTTGAACAGCTCAAGCGGCGTGCCGACCTGAACGATATGCCCGTCCTGCATCAACACGATCCGGTCGGCCAGGGTCATGGCCTCGACCTGATCGTGGGTGACGTAAATGATCGTATTGCCAACCTTCTGGTGCAGCTTCTTGATTTCAACCCGCATCTGGGTGCGCAGCTTGGCGTCAAGGTTGGACAGCGGTTCGTCAAACAGGAACACATCGGGATGGCGCACGATGGCGCGCCCCATGGCAACACGCTGGCGCTGCCCGCCCGACAGTTCGCCGGGCTTGCGGTCCATCAAGTCACCAAGGCCAAGAATGGCAGCGGCCTCGTCTGCGGCGCGGGTGATATCGGCCTGCGTGTATTTGGCGATTTTCAGCGAAAAACCCAGATTTTCACGCACCGTCATATGCGGGTACAGCGCATAGTTCTGAAACACCATCGAGATGTTGCGTTCGCGCGGGGGCAGGTCGTTGACCACCCGGTCGCCGATGCTGACGGTGCCGCCCGAGATATCTTCGAGCCCCGCAATCATCCGCAGGGTCGTCGATTTGCCACAGCCCGACGGGCCGACCAGGACGACAAACTCGCCGTCTTCGATCTCCAGATTGATGCCATGCACCGCTTTGTGCTTGCCGTAGAGTTTGACAACATTTGAAAGAGCTACTTCTGTCATGATCTTATCCTTTGACCCCGCCAAACGTCAGGCCGGCAATCAGGTGTTTCTGTACAAGAAATGTGAGGATCAGGGCCGGCACGATCATCAAGACCGCCAGCGCGCACATGCCCCCCCAGTTGATGGTGAATTCGGCGGTGAAATCCAGCAGGCCCACCGGCATGGTTTTCGACCCCACCGAACGTGTCAGCTGCGAAGCCAGCGCGAATTCATTCCACGAGGTGAGAAAGGCAAAGATGGCCGCCGAGGCCACGCCGGATTTTGCCACCGGAAATTCGACCCGCCAAAAGGCCTGCCAACGGGTGCAGCCGTCGATCTCGGCGGCTTCGTGCAGCTCTTTGGGGATCTGGCGAAAGAACCCGTCGGTCAGCCAGATAGTGAACGGCACGTTCATGGCGACATAGGCCAGGATCAGGCCGAAATGGGTATCAATGATCCCCATGCGCGCAAAGACGATGAACAGCGGCAGCGACAGGGCAACGCCGGGCACCGCGCGAAACAGCATCAGCCCGACAAAATAACCCGACTTGCCGCGGAACCGGTAGCGCGCAAAGGCGTATCCACCGGACATGCCGATCAAAATGGCAATCAGGGTCGAGGTTACCGACACGATCAGCGAGTTGCGGAAATAGCTGAACACCGGCACACCGCCTTCGCCGGCGCCGCCAAACATGGCGCGGTAATGTTCCAGCGTGAACGACGGGGTCCAGACGGGTGGCTTCGCCATGATTTCGACCGTGGGACGGAACGAGTTCAGCACGATCCACAGCCCCGGTATGCAGATGATGGCCATGGTCAGAAACAACGCGGTGAAATGCAGCGCCTTCAGAATGCGTTTGCGATTGCGATGCGACAGATTGCGATCCATGAGATTTACCCTGCCATGCCAAGTTCGGCGCGCGCGGCGCTGAGTTTGCGGAAGAAATAGACGGTGAAGAGGATCGACAGGATGATCGAGACATATCCCATCGCATTGGCCAGCCCCATGCGGGCATCGACATAGCCGGTGCGGCTCATCAGGGTCCACAACAGCTCGGTGCGCCGTGCAGGGCCGCCGCCTGTCATGATCTGCACGATGTCGTAGGCCCGCGCCACATCCAGCGACCGGATGGTCATGGCGATATAGATGAACGGCATCAAGAACGGCAGCGTGATGTGGCGAAAGCTTTGCCATGGCGTGCAGCCGTCCACCCTGGCCGCTTCCAGCGGATCGCGGGGCATGGCGAACAGGCCCGCAAGGATCAGAATGGCGAAGACCGAGGTGCTCATCCAGATTTCGGCAAACATGATCGAAAACATCGCCAGCTTGCCATTCACCAGCCACGGCAAGGCAGCGTCATAGCCCAGCGATTGCAGCACGTTGTTCACCAGACCGATATTGTCGTTGAAGATGAACTTGAACTGAAAGCCCACCAGAATGGGCGAAAACATCATCGGGAACATCAGGATCGTGCGCAGGGTCCGCTGGCCCCATGTAACCTTGTTCATCAGCAGCGCGATGCCAAGGCCCAGCACCAGTTCAAGGTTCAGCACAATGGTCAGGAACAACACCGTGCGCCCGAAGGCCGCCCAGAATTTCGCGTCGGACAGGATTTTTTCGTAATTATAGGTCCCCACCCATTTCCAAAGCGTCGAGGGCCGCGTCAGCTTGTAGGGCGTGAAGCTTGAGTACAGCGAAAAGATAAGCGGGATCAGCACAACTGCGGCAATCACGATGATCGCGGGCAACAGCAGGAGAAACCACTCGGGCAAGCGGCGGCGTGTCATTTTGCACCTATCTGGATATGGAAAGGGGTGCCTTGGGGGCAGATTGCCCGCCCCCAAAGGTCTGCCGGATCAGTAGTAACCGGATTCCTGCATCAGCTCGTCCACGGCAGCGGCCGCATCATCCAGTGCTTCCTTGACGGTTTTGTCGCCAACGATGGCGGCCTGAAGCTCGGGGAACACCAGATTTGTGCTTTCGCCCCATTCCGGGATCTGCGGCACCGCAAAGGCATATTCAGCCCCCGCAGCAAAGGCTGCCAGCGCCTCGGCGCGGTACGGATCATCGCCGGTTTTGGCAGCGGCGATATTTGCCTCCCAAACCGCTGTGCGCGTGGGCAGCGAACCGCCCGCACTTTCGGCAAGCTGGCTTTCCTCGCTGGTCAGGAAACGCACCAGTGAAACGGCGGCGTCCTTGTGTTCGCAATCATTGGTGACCGAAAACCCGTGATGACCCGACCAGCCGGTGCGGGTGACAGACCCCATCGGCTGAATGGCCACGCCCACATTTCCAGCCGCCTTGGACGAGGCCGGATCGTTAAAGAACCCCGCCCAGCCCGGCCAGTCCAGATTCAGCGCAATGGTGCCGCTGGCAAAACCCTGGCCAAGATCATCCCAGACATAGCTGGTGGTGCCCGCCGGAACCGCCTTGGCGGCATAAAGGTCAACAAACCATTGCAACGCGCGCTGGCCCGCGTCCGAATTGAAGATGGGCCGGTTGTCTGCGTCCAGATAATTGCCACCCTCGGCAACGACCATTTCATAGAAACGGCCAACAATGGCTTCGTCCTTGCCCGCATATTGCGTGCCATAGAAATTCGGCGGATCAGCAAAGAAAATCGCCTGATCCTTCACTTGCTGCCAGGTCTCGGGAACCGCCAGATCATAGCCGTATTCGGTCTTGAAGGCGGCGGCCTTGTCGGCGTCTTCGTAGTTGGATTTCAGATAGTACAGCACCGAAACGTCAAACTGCGCGCGCGGCAGCATCAACAACTCGCCCCCCACGGTCGACGCCTTGATGACACCGGGAACAAAGGCGGCAACCTCGTCGGCCGGAACAAGGTCGCTCAGATCGACATAAAGTCCCTCGTATTGCGGCGCAAAGGACGAATGGTTGGAACCGACACACCATGATGTCGTGCCCGCGGCCATGTCTGATTTGATCTCTTTATCAATCTCGAAATGGCTTTTCTTCGAGATGATGTTGACGGTGCCACCGGTGGCGGCTTCCCACTCGGCGATGCGGCCATACAGGCCTTCGTACTGCTGCCCACCGATCAGTTTTGCCTCGATCGTGACCCCGTCAAAGTTTTCCGAATCTTGTGCCGCGGCTGATTCTGCAAAGGTCGCGATGGCAGTGCTGGCAAGCAATACCTTGAAGATATTTGATTTTTCATTTGTTCCTCCCTGGACGCAAATTTTGTCACCGCTTTCTTTGGCAGCGATATTCGCAAGTAAAACAATTATTCATTTATAAATCAAGCTTGACATTCACAGGCTATTTTGAAGACTGATGAAAAGCGTCTTGGGCTCAGGATCGACCGACAATGGATGACAGCACCGAAAAATACCGCGCGCCTGCCTTGGAAAAGGGGCTGGATATTCTGGAATATCTGGCAAACCACGGCGAAGGCGTGTCGCAGGGCGAGGTCGCCAAGGCGCTGGACCGGTCCCAAAGCGAGATTTACCGGATGCTGTCGACTTTGGTGCGGCGCAACTATGTCACCCGCTCGATCACCGGCGACCGCTATACGCTCAGCCTCAAGATGTTCGCGATCAGCCAGCGCCATCCCCCCATCGGGCGGGTCATCGAAGAAGCGCTGCCGCGTATGCGCGCCGTGGCGCGAAAGGCCTGGCAATCCTGCCACATCGGCATGGAAAGCAACGGTGACATTGTCATTGTGGCCTCGGCTGAATCGCCCGGCAACTGGAGCCTCGCACTGCGCAGCGGCACGGTTATCGGACTGTGGAACACCGGCACGGGGCGGACTTTGGCGGCGTTTCGCTCCCAAGACGCATTGGAGGATTTGATTGCCATGCACCGGCGCGCCACCGGCGAGCCGGAGTTGAACCGCGCGGTGTTCGACGATCACCTCGCGCGTATTCGCGCGGTCGGGTACGAGAAAATGGAATCGGCCACCGCCGTGGGGGTGACGAACCTTGCCTTTCCGATTTTCGGGCCATCGGGTGATGTCACGGCGGTTCTCAGCTGCCCCTATCTGGAACGTGTCGATGATCTGAATGTGCCGTCCCTTGACGAGGTTGCAGAGCTTTATCACGCGCTGGCAAGGGAGCTGACAGCCATGTACGGCGGGGCGGATCCCGCCGGGAAAGACGGGTAGGGCCATGCGTTTCAACACACGGCCCATCAGGGATACATCGCTGCAATTGCCCACTTTGGGATTTGGTGCGGCCCCTTTGGGCGGGCTGTTCAATGGCGTTGACGACGCACAAGCCGCCGACACGCTGGCCACGGCATTCAAAAGCGGTTTGCGCTATGTCGATACGGCGCCGTTTTACGGGTTCGGCCTGTCTGAACGGCGGGTCGGAGACGTTTTGCGTGGACAGGACTATGTCTTGTCAACCAAGGTCGGCAGGCTTTTGCATCCGGGCGCAGCCCCTGATCCCGCCTCTCTGGGGTGGCCGGAAGCATTGCCGTTTCACCCTGTGTTTGACTACAGCTATGACGGGATCATGCGGTCGTTCGAGGCGTCGTTGCAGCGGCTGGGGCTGGCGCGGATTGATATCCTGTATGTGCATGACATTGGCCCCGAAACCCACGGGGCCGGAAATGCGCAGTATTTTGAAGCCCTTGAGAAAAGCGGTTATCGCGCTCTGGAAGACCTGCGGCGCGACGGGCGTGTGCAGGCCATCGGGATCGGCGTAAACGAAACGCAGGTTTGCGCCGACGCGCTGGAGATTGGCGACTGGGACGTTTTCCTGCTGGCGGGGCGTTATACCCTGCTGGAACAAACGCCACTGGACGGGCTGTTTGCGAAATGTGCCAGACACAAGGTCTCGGTTGTTGTCGGGGGGCCGTTCAATTCGGGCGTTCTGGTGGGGGGCGATACATGGAACTATGGCGCGGTGCCAGAGGCGGTGCGCGCCAGGGTCACGCAGTTGTCGCAGCTTTGTCAGGCCTTTCAGGTGCCACTGGCCGCCGCCGCACTTCAGTTTCCGCTGGGGCATGATGTGGTGGTCTCGGTCATTCCGGGCCTGCGCAACCTGCAAGAACTCTCCGACACGCTGGAATGGGCCGCCTGCGATATCCCGGACGCCTTTTGGCAGGCCCTGAAAGACCGCAATCTGTTGCATCCCGATGCCCCGACGCCAACGGGTGCGCCGTTTTTGGAGATGCGCGCATGACAATCGACACCCATCAACATTTCTGGCGTCTTGAACGGGGCGATTATCGCTGGCTGACACCCGATCTTGCCCCGCTTTACCGCGATTTCCTGCCCGAGGATCTGGCACCGCTTCTGCAAGCAAACAACATTCAGGGCACCATTGCCGTACAGGCGGCAGACAGCGAGGCAGAGACAGAATATCTGTTGTCCCTTGCCGATCGGCATGACTGGATTCTGGGCGTTGTCGGATGGGTCGATCTGGACGCGCCCCACGCGGTTGCCAGCATCGAAAGACTGTCGCGCCACCCCAAGCTGGTTGGCTTGCGGCCGATGATACAGGATCTGGACGACGATCAGTGGATGCTGCGCGCGTCGCTTGCCCCTGCCATTTCAGCGATGGTTGCGCAATATCTGACCTTTGACGCTTTGGTGCTGCCGCGCCATCTTGGGCATCTCAAGACTTTCCTGTCACGCTATCCGCAATTGACTGTGGTCATCGACCATTGCGCCAAGCCGGATATTCACAACGATGTGTTCGTTCCCTGGGCCGCGCAGATGGCGCAGATCGCGCAGTTTCAGAATGTGTATTGCAAAATGTCCGGTCTGGTGACCGAAGCTGCGGAAGATTGGAAGGAAACCGACCTGCGGCGCTATATTGTACATATTTTGCAGAATTTTGCACCAGATCGCGTCATGTTCGGCAGCGACTGGCCCGTCGTAAATCTGGCGTCGGACTATGGCCGGTGGGTCGAGGTTTTCAACAACACCCTGAAAGCCCAAACGCCAGAGGATCAATATGCGCTTGAGACAGGCAGCGCCCTGCGCGCTTACCCGCGGCTTCAGCTGAAACCGTAACGCCGGTTACTTGTACTGTGGCTGGGTGCGGGCATAGCTTTCGCTGATTACCGCCGTCATCGCATCACGCGCGGTTGCGGCCTCGCCGCCGGCAATCGCCAATGCGATCTTGCGGTGTTTCAGCGCGACCTCGATCTTGTTTTGCGGAAAGGCATCATTCGCTTCGGCCATGAACAGCGAATACAGTGCCGTCTGCACCATGTCGCCCAGCGAATGCAGGAAGCGGTTGCGCGAAAGCTTCAGGATTTGCTTGTGAAATTCATAATCTGCCACGGCAAAAGACGCCCGGTCGGTGGCATTTTCCATGTCGTCGACCAGTTGCGTCAGCCGCGCGCTGTCCACCGAATTGGCCATGGTCGCGGCCTTGGCTGCGGCTGCGGGTTCAAAGATCATGCGGATCTCGAACAGCTCTTCATAGAACTTTACCGGGTTCTTCTGGGCGGCGTGCCACATCAGCACGTCTTCGTCGAACATGTTCCAGTCGTCGGATTTGCGCACATGGGTGCCGACCTTGGCCTTAGACTGGATCAGCCCCTTGGCGATCAACGTCTTTTTGGCCTCGCGCACCACGGTGCGCGACACGCCGAACATTTCGCACAGGTCCGGGTCCAACGGGATCATTGTGCCCTCGGGGTATTCGCCCGCAACGATGCCGCGCCCCAACTGGTCGACAACAAATGTCGTATGGTTCGAGGCGCGCTCGTCCCGCCCACCGGAATGGACAAAGCTCATGATGGCGTGACGAAGCCAGTCGCTGCTTTTCTGCGTGCTGTCGATGCCCAAGTCAGTCCCTTTTGGAGAAGGATGAATGCAAACAGCAAACCCCCGATAACGATTTTTGTCCACCAGCTCGAAAGCGTGCCGTCGAACACGATATAGGTCTGGATCAGTCCCATGATCAGAATGCCAAAGAATGTCCCCGCAACAAATCCGAAACCTCCGGTCAACAGTGTGCCCCCAATGACGACAGCCGCAATGGCATCCAGCTCGACCCCCACCGTCGCCAGGGAATAGCCCGCAGATGTGTAGAGCGAAAAGACAATGCCCGCCAGCCCGGCCAAACCGCCCGATATGGCGTAAATGCCCACCGTGGTCGACGCCACAGGCACTCCCATCAGCCGCGAGGTCGCGCTGCCGCCCCCCAAGGCGTAGACATTCTGGCCAAAGCGGGTGCGGTGCGCGACCAGAATGCCGACGATAAAGGTGACAATCATCACCCCGCCAATCAGCCGGAACCGCCCGCCGCTGGCTGTCTTCCAATAGATCTGTTGCAGGGCGTCATAGAATTCGTGCGTGATGGGCACGGAATCTGTCGACAGCACATAGGCCGCACCCCTTGCCAGAAACATGCCGGCAAGCGTGACGATAAAGGGGGGCATTTCAAGGTAATGAATGATCGCCCCCATGGCCGCGCCAAAGGCGGCGGTGATGACCAGCACAATGGCAAAGGCCATCAACGGATGCAGCGATGTATCGCGCAGCACCACCGCCAGAAACACGCCGGTAAAGGCAATGACCGAGCCGACAGACAGATCGATGCCCCCCGACAGGATCACAAAGGTCATGCCCACGGCCACAATGCCAAGAAAGGCATTGTCGGTCAGCAGGTTGGCCACCACCCGCAGCGACAGCATCGCAGGAAACTGCCAGGCGCACAGCGCATAGGCCAGAACAAAGGTCGCCAGGGTGACAATCAGCGGCAGATGGGTCGAGCGGATCATCGCTGGCTCTCCTTCAAAGGGGGCAGGGGTTTGGGCTGGGCTTGCGGCGCCGAGGCGCGCAGGATGTACAGCAGGTGCGCGACCTTGGGCGACTGGATGACCAGAATGGCAATAATCAGAAGCGCCTTGATAATCAGGTTGAATTCGGGCGGCAGGCCCGACAGCAGGATCAGCGAATTGACCGATTGGATAATCATCGCCCCCAGCAGTGATGCCACGATGGAAAACCGCCCGCCCAACAGGCTGTTGCCGCCGATCACCACGGCAAGGATCGCGTCCAGTTCCAGCCACAGGCCGGCATTGTTGGCATCGGCGCCCTGAATGTCAGCTGCGACAATCACGCCTGCAATGGCCGCGCCAATGCCCGAAACAACATAAACACAGACCAGCAGAACGCGGCTGTTGATTCCGGCCAGACGGGACGAGGCCTCGTTGATGCCAATGGCTTCGATCAACATGCCAAGGGCGGTGCGGCGCACAAAAAACGCCACCGAAATGCCCAGCACCAGCCAGATCAGCACGGGTGTTGGAATGCCCCCCATCGTGCCCGCACCCAGATGGATCAGGCCGGGGTCAAGGAATGTCAGGATCGTGCCCTCGGTAATCAGCTGGGCAATGCCGCGCCCCGCGACCATCAGAACCAGCGTGGCGACAATGGGCTGGATGCGCAGGAACGCCACCAGAAACCCGTTCCACAGCCCGCACAGCGCCCCGACGGACAGGGCGCCGATGACGGCAACGCTCCAATGATTGCCATCGACAACCAAAGACGCAGCCGTTGCCCCCGCTATGGCCATAACAGCACCCACGGACAGATCAATGCCCTTGGTCGCAATCACCAGCGTCATGCCAAGGCACAACAGCGCGGTGGGCGCGCCACGGTTCAACACGTCAATCAGATTGCCGAACAGGCGGCCGTTTTTCATTTCCACGTCGAAAAAATCAGGGAACACCAGAACGTTCAGCCCCAGCACGATGGCAAGGATGACCAGCTGCGGGGTGATGCGGCGCAGGAATGCATTGCGGGTCATTGGACCACCTCGCTGACCGGCTCGGCGGCTATGGCGCGAATGATGTTGTCCGATGTAATCTCGGCCCCTGTCAGCTCTTTGACCTGCATGCGGTCACGCAGAACAATGACGCGGTTCGAATAGGCCACCAGCTCTTCCATCTCGGACGAGGCAACCAACAAGGCCATGCCGTCCTGCTGCAACCGTCCGATCAGCGCGATAATCTCGGCATGTGCGCCGATGTCGATGCCGCGCGTGGGTTCGTCCAGGATCAGAAAATCGGGGTCGGTGGCCAGCCATCGCGCCAGCAGCGCCTTTTGCTGGTTGCCCCCCGACAGCAGACGGATCGGCATGTCGAGATTGGCAAGGCGGATGTCCAGCGTGCGCACATAGTGCTGGGCAATGGCCTCGACCTTTTTGCTGGGCACCTTGCGCAGCCAGCCCTGACGCGCCTGAAGCGCCAGCACGATATTGTCGCGCACGCTCAATTCTCCGACGATGCCATCGGTCTTGCGGTCTTCGGGACACAGGGCAAAGCCGTGGGCCACCGCATCGCGCGGGTTGCGCACCTGAATGTCCTTGCCGCGCAGGCGCAACGTACCCTGATCGGCCCGCACAGCTCCGAAAATCAGGTTCGCGGTTTCTGTGCGCCCCGACCCCAGCAGGCCCGCCAGTCCGACAACCTCGCCTTCGCTCAGATCCAGGGTAAAGCTGCCCAGCATACCGGTTTTCTGCAGACCTTCGATCTGCAACAGGGGACGGCCCTGAGATGTTGGCTTTTGTGCCCTGACCTGTGCGGCCAACTGGCGGCCCAGCATCAGGGTGATAACGTCATTGCGGCTGGTGGTTTCCAGATCGACACGGCCCACAACCTGCCCGTTGCGCAGCACGGTCGCGCAGTCGCACAGGTCGAACACCTGATCCAGAAAATGGGTGATGAACACCACCGCCAGTCCGCGGGATTTCAATTGCCGGATGACCGAGAACAGCAGTTGCACCTCGTCGTGGTCAAGGCTGGCGGTCGGCTCGTCAAGGATCAGAACCTTGCCGGACATTTCAACCGCGCGGGCAATGGCCACGACCTGTTGGACGGCAACCGAATAGGTCGACAGGGGCTGCGCCGGATCAATGCGAATGCCAAAGCCGCGCAATGTTTCACGGGCCTGTGCATTCATGCGGCGGCGGTCCAGAAAGGGGCCGCGCATGGGCTGGCGCCCCAGATACAGGTTTTCGGCAACCGTCAGGTTGGGCAGCAGGTTGACCTCTTGATAGACCGTTCCGATGCCCAGGGTCTGGCTGTGATGGGTCGATGCCGGATCGACATCCATACCGTCCAGCACGATGTGCCCGCCATCGCGGCGGTACACCCCTGTCAGGCATTTGATCAATGTGGATTTGCCCGCGCCGTTTTCGCCCAGAAGGGCGTGAACCTCGCCTGCGTGCAGGGTCAGTTCGACATTGTCCAAAGCGACGGTGCCGGGAAAGAATTTCGAGATGCCCTTGGCGTGCAGCATCGGGCGGCGTTCGTCTGTCATCGAAAAGTCCTCGGGTCTGGCAGCGGTGGATGACACCCCGCAGGGTCTGCGTGATGCCATCCGATGTGAAAGGGGTGGTCCTGTAAACCCTTTACCCGATCAGTAGCCCAGACCCTTTTTCATCTCGTAGATCGCCTGATTGTCGTCTGCCGCCGTATACAGGCGCGATTCAGTCTGGATCCACTTGGGCGGCACTGTGCCGTCGGTCTTGAACGCCACCAGTGCATCCAGCGCGGGGCCGGCCATGTTTGGTGTCAACTCAATCGTTGCGTTCATTTCGCCATTGGCGATGGCAAGGTGGGCATCCGGCACACCGTCAATGGCCACGATCTTGATATCTTCGCCCGGATTCAACCCGGCCTCTTTGATTGCCTGAATGGCGCCAACGGCCATGTCGTCATTGTGGGCATAAAGGGCGCAGATGTTTTCGCCGCCTTCGGCCTTCAGAAAGCTTTCCATCACGACCTTGCCTTGCGAGCGGGTAAAGTCGCCGGTTTGCGAGCGCACGATTTCAAGGTTGTCGTGACCTGCGATGGATTTTTCAAAGCCGGTCTTGCGGTCAATTGCAGGCGACGACCCCGTGGTGCCCTGCAATTCGACAATCCGGCAATCCGCACCTGCCTGCGCATCAACCAGCCATTGACCGGCGACTTCGCCTTCGTGGACCAGATCCGAGGTGACGGCGGTCAGATACAGATCATCGGGCGCATCCACCGTGCGGTCCAGCAGGATCACCGGAATGTCGGCGTCCTTGGCCTCTTCCAGCACTTCGTCCCAGCCGGTTGCAACGACGGGCGCAATCAGGATCGCATCGACACCCTGCGCGATGAACGAGCGAAGGGCCGAAATCTGGTTTTCCTGCTTTTGCTGGGCGTCCGCAAACTTCAGGGTGATCCCGCGGTCGGCGGCCTGCTGTTTGGTGACCGTGGTTTCAGCCGCGCGCCAGCCGGATTCAGATCCGATCTGCGAAAAGCCGATGGTCATATCCTGCGCCGCAGCGGCAAAGGGTGACAGCGCCACGGCACTGGCAAGCAATATGGATTTGATAGACATTGTGTTCCTCCCAAAACATGATGTGGGGTGATTAAGTATTACTTTAATACTTTTGTAAAGACAAACATGTCTGCATTCGAACCGGAACGCGAAGCCGCACGTCGACGGGCCGTGGTGCGGCGATCCGACCGTCGTGCATGCCACTTGATGGCAGCCAAACACATGCGAACTACCGGTTGTATGCCACAGCAGCCAAATCGCCGTGCCGGGGGACGGCCCGTCATGTCGCAGACATGCCTGAGGCATGATGCGCGGCGGCCTGCGGCCTGGATTCCGCGCTTGCCGACAAGCGGAAAGGGCTCGATCCTGCCGCGCGCTGTGATCTGCGTGAAGGTCCGGTTTCAGAAGCAAGGAAAGCAATCCTGTCGATTGGCTTGCACAGCTATATCGGTTCTTGCTGCAAAGCACCGTCGGTTCATGCTGAAAACGGGTGATGGTTTTGCTGTTGATCCGCAGTCAGGACGATGGATCACCAGTTCAGGATAGTGGCCCGCAGGCCGCCGCAGTTATCTTGCGTCAGTGTCAGGGCGTTCCGGCGACAAGACCTGCATGAAACCGGCAGCGCAAAAATCCAGCAACAAGCGGCGATACCCCAGTGGGGTCTGCGGCCCCGCGTGACCAGACAGCCCTTCGATACGGGCGCGACTGGCCACGATCGACAGCATGGCCGAGACGCTCAGCGTCAACGCCGTCGCCAATTGATGACGGTCTGCTGCTGGATGCAGTTCGCTCATCGCATCCATAAATTCCGTCGCAACGGGATCGTACAGATGCTTTGCCTCGGCGTAATAGCGGTCGTCAGCGACGATGCGGGCAATCAGTTGCGCATAGGCCCGCCACTGCGCATTGCCGCGCGAGGCGATGTCGAGATAGGGCGTGATATAAGCGTCGATCAGATCCCGA
Source organism: Pseudosulfitobacter sp. DSM 107133 (assembly GCF_022788695.1). Classification (NCBI taxonomy): domain Bacteria; kingdom Pseudomonadati; phylum Pseudomonadota; class Alphaproteobacteria; order Rhodobacterales; family Roseobacteraceae; genus Pseudosulfitobacter; species Pseudosulfitobacter sp. DSM 107133. The sequence continues at coordinate 388,149 of NZ_CP085155.1, read as the reverse complement.
AGGGTATAGCCGCCAGCATCCAGCAATGCGGCCAGCGCCTCGCGCCGCAATTTGTTCAGGGTTTCGACCCTGCGGCTGAGAACGGTGCGAAACAACGTCTCTTTGCTGCCGCCATGAAAGCCGACAACCCCAAGGGTCACGCCCGCTTCGGCTGCAATCTGGCGAATCGTCACCGCGTCAAAGCCGGTCGCGGCAAAACAGCGTTCGGCGGCATCCAGAACCCGGCCATAGGTCACTTCGCCCCGCAAAACCCGGCCGTCCGGGGGCGTGTCACTGGTCGGTTTGTCAGTCTGTTGCGGCATCTGGACCTTCGGTCGTTCTATGGGTTCGGGCGGTGAAAAGGAAGTTATTGACTTTTTGAACGTTTGTATAGTTTTATAGTTGTACAAGTGTATAGAATCCATGTTCTCTGTGCAGAGGGGAGGCTTTGCAACACCGGGAGGAGCGTAGGAGGATTGTCAGGCGGGGCCGAAACGGGCCGCGCAGGGGCACGCAGGACAGCCCCAAGAAGCTATCACAAAAAGGTCGGACGTTCTGGGCCGGCACAACGGGAGGATGCCACATGAAACTGAGACATTATCTGGCCGGCGGCGTGCTGGCGGCGACACTGGGGCTGGCCGCAACGGCTCAGGCCGACACAGTTGACATCACGACGGTCGCTGGGCACCCGCCGGTGTTCCTGTGGGTCAAGACCATGTCGGAAACCTTTATCCCGACCGTGAACGAAACCCTTGCAGGCTCGGGCACCGAAATCGACTGGACCGAAGCCTATGGCGGCACGCTTGCCAAGGTGGGCGGCGAAGTCGAAGCGATGGAGGACGGGCTGGCGCAGGTGGGGCTGATTGCCTCTTTGTTCGAGCCGTCCTTGCTGAGTTTGCAGAATGTCACCTATGTCAGCCCGTTCGGGTCGCCGGATGTGGATTTGGTGCTGTCGACGGTCGATACGATGCACCGCGAAATTCCTGCGATGATGACATTGTGGGAAAATCTTGACCTGCAATATCTGGGCGGCGGTTTCGCGCTGGAAGACTATATGCTGATGACATCCTTTCCGGTGACCTCGATTGCCGATCTGGAAGGGCGCAAGATCAATGCGCCGGGTGCGGCGGTCAACTGGCTTAGCGGTACGGGTGCTGTGGGAGTGGCGGGCAACCTGACCACCTATTACAACGACATCAAGACCGGCGTGGCGGACGGTGTGATCGTGTTCCCGACCGCAGCCGCAGCTGCCAAGCTGTACGAAGTCGCGCCCTATGTCACCCGCGTACACTTTGGCGCGCAATATGCCGGTGCGATCATGGCCAAGAAAAGCTGGTATGACGATCAGTCGCCCGAGGTTCAGAATGCATTGCAGGTAGGGGCCGCCGCCTTTGCCAAGGCCTATGCCGCCGGGCTTGATGCCCGTGTGACCGGCGCCTTTGCCGCAATGGAAGCGGGCGGGGCGACCATTACCGAGCTGAGCGACGAGGCCCGCAACGCATGGGCCAACGCCCTGCCGGATGTGGCACAGGACTGGGCTGCGGATATTGATGCCAAGGGGCTGCCGGGGTCCGAGGTGGTTGCCGCCTATGCGCGACATCTGCAAGAGGCCGGCGCAGTTCTGCCACGGGACTGGACCGCGAAATGAGCCAAGAGGCCGACATTGCGGGCACGACCCTGTTGGGCAAGGCCGCTGTCGCGATGATGCGGGTCGCCAATCTGGTGGCGACCCTGTGGATCCTTGGCCTGATGGTGCTGATCGTGTCCGACATTTTGGGGCGCGAGCTGTTTGGCCATCCGATTGCGGGCGTGCCCGAGATGGTAAAATATTCGATTGTCGGGATCGTGTTCCTGCAAATCTCGCACACCCATCGGGCAGGGCAGATGATCCGGTCCGATGGCATTCTGGGCATGGTGATCAAGGCGCGCCCCAAACTGGGTGCCGCAATGGACCTGTTCGCGCAACTGTGCGGCGCCGCCTTTGGCGCAACGCTGGCGTGGACAGTCTGGCCGAAAGTGGTGCGCGCCTATGAGCGCGGCGAAATGGAAGGCATCGCCGGGCATTTCACCATGCCGGTCTGGCCCTTTCTGGGGCTGATCGTGCTGGGGTCGGCGATGCTGTCGATTTCGTTCCTGATGTCCGCCGCGCTGGCCGGCGGCAAAATCCGGGAGACACCGTAATGGACCCGATTACAGTCGGATATCTGTCGCTGGCTGCCATCGCGGTTGCGATCTATGCGGGCATTCATGTGGCCATCGCTTTGGCGGGCGTATCGCTGTTCGGCGTCTGGGCGATCACCGGAAAGCTGAAGCTGGCCACCAGCTTTGTTGCGCTGGCCGCCACCGACAGCATTGCAGAATACACCTTTGGCGTGGTGCCCCTGTTCGTGCTGATGGGGCTTGCGGTCTCGGAAAGCGGGCTGGGGCGGGACACATTTGCCATTATCGCCCGCGGCTTGCAGCGCTGGCGCGCGGGGCTGAGCGTGGCGACGGTGCTGTCGAATGCGGTGTTTGCCGCCATCACCGGCGTGTCCATCGCCTCGGCCGCCGTGTTCTCCAAAGTCGCCGTGCCCGAAATGGTACGCGCAGGCACCTCGCGCAGCATCGCCGTGGGTGTGGTGGCAGGATCGTCGGTGCTGGGCATGTTGATCCCGCCATCGCTGTTGTTGATCCTGTTTGCAATCCTCACGGACTCATCAGTGGGCGATCTGTTCATTGGCGGCGTGGGGCCGGGTTTGCTGCTGGCCACCGCCTATATTGTCTATCTCAGCGTTCTGGGGTTCATGCGCCCCGACCTGTTCAACATGCCCAGCGAATTCGAAAGCAGCGATCGGGTGCCAACCCGCGCGATCCTGCCGATCATCGGACTGGCAGCGACGGTTCTGGCGGGCATCTACCTTGGCTTTTTCACGCCCACCGAAGCGGGAGCGGTCGGTGCGGTGCTGGCTTTGCTGATCGGGCTTGCAATGCGCCGGATCGGCGCGCGCGAAAGCTGGCGGATTGCGGTGCAGACCGGACACATCACCGCCGCGGTCAGTTTCCTGATTATCGGCGCGTCGATCTACAGCCGGATGCTGGCGTTTTCGGGGCTGCCTGCCTCGATCACACAGGCAGCGGTTGATTCCGGCATCGGCCCGACCGCGTTCCTGTTGCTGTTCGTCTGCATTCTGGTGGTGCTGGGCACGGTGCTGGATTCATCGTCAATCATGCTGGTGACGGTGCCGCTGGCCTTTCCGATCACGCAGGAAATGGGCATTGATCTGGTGCATTTCGGCCTGATCACGGTTCTGGCGGTTGAAGTGGGCCTGTTGACCCCGCCACTGGGCCTGTCGGTCTTTGTCGTCCACGCAACGCTGCGCGACAGCGGTCTTACTCTGGGTGAGGTCTTTCGCGGCGCGGCCCCCTTTGCCCTGATCATGGCCGCAACCCTTGTCGCGCTTATCTTCTATCCGCAAATCGCCACCGGCCTGCTGGGCCGCTGATTGTTACTGTTAACCAAGGAACCATCATGCAACTGATTGACCTGTCTCGCTCGCTTGAGAACACAGAATATGCCGATCCCCCGGGGCTTGGTCCAAAGATCACCTATTTCAAACATGACCAGACTGCCGAGCAAATTTTGTCGTTTTTCCCCGGCGTGACCCGCGAACAATTGCCCGGAGGAGAGGGCTGGGCGGTCGAACAGGTGGCCCTGTCGACCCATAACGGCACCCACCTTGATGCGCCCTATCACTATCATTCAACAATGGATGGCGGCAAACCTGCGATCACCATCGATCAGGTGCCGCTGGAATGGTGCATCGGGCGCGGGGTCAAGCTGGATTTTCGCCATTTGCCGAACGGACATGTGGTTACCGCCGCGGAAGTCGCAGCAGAGTTTGAACGTATCGGGCATGATCTGGCCCCCGGCGACATTGTTCTGGTGAACACGGCGGCGGGTGCGAAATACGGCACGCCGGAATATGTCGCGACGGGCTGCGGGATCGGGCGCGAAGCGACCAACTGGATGACCGAGCGGGGCATGAAGGTGTGCGGCACCGATGCCTGGAGCTGGGACGCGCCCTTTGTCCACACTGCCGCAAAAGTGGCCGAAACCGGCGATGCGTCACTGATCTGGGAAGGCCACCGCGCGGGTATGGATCGCGCCTATTGCCATATGGAAAAGCTGGCCAACCTTGATCAACTGCCCGACAGCAGTTTTGAGGTGCAGTGTTTTCCGGTGAAAATCAAAGGGGCATCCGCAGGCTGGGCGCGCCCCGTCGCGATCCTGCGCAACGAAGGGAAACAGGCATGAAACTGGCAACATTCCAAACACCGGATGGCCCGCACCTTGGCGCACTGACGCAAGCGGGCGACGCTTTGGTCGATCTGACCGTAACAGGACAGCCTGAACTGGCGTCGATGCAGGCGCTGATCGACGCGGGCGATACAGGGCTGGATGCCGCGCGTGCGGCCCTGGCCGCGGGCACCGGCATTGCGCTGGAGAGCGTGACCTTGCTGGCCCCATTGCCGTGTCCGCTACAGATCCGCGATGCGTCGACCGCGCCGCGTCACATCATGCACGCGCCGGTCGGGATGCGCCGTCTGGCGGCGCTGCTGCAAGGGCAACCCGATCCCGGCCCCGCAGAAGGAACAATCCCCGATATCTACCGCGCCCAGCCGATTTTCTACATCACCAACCGGTTCGCCGTGGCCGGAGACGGGGCAGACATCCTATGGCCGCGCTATTCGCGCTATATGGATTACGAGCTGGAAGTCGCCGTGGTGATCGGCAAACAGGGGCGCGACATTTCCGCAGGGACCGCGATGGACCATATTTTCGGCTATACCATTTTCAACGACTTTTCGGCGCGCGACACGCAGTTGAACGAAATGCAGGGCATGCTTGGACCCGCCAAGGGCAAGAGTTTTGATGCCGGCAATGTCTTTGGCCCGTGGATCGTCACCCGCGACGAAATCCCCGATTACCGCGAACTGCGCTGCACGGCGCATATCAACGGCAGGTTGGTCACAGACAGCCGGTTGGGCGAAATGCTGCACAGCTTCGAGGCGATGATCGCCTATATCTCGAACGCTGAAACGCTTTACCCCGGCGAGATCATCGGCGGCGGCACCGTGGATGACGGATGCGGGTTGGAACGGTGCGAATTTCTGGCCGACGGCGACGAGGTCGTGCTGACGGTTGATGGCATCGGAACCCTGCGCAATCGGGTTGTTGCGCCCCACCTCGGTTAACCGCCAGCGGCGGGGCGCGCGCCTATTCGATGTCCAGCGCGTGCCCCATACCTTTGCTTATCATGACCCCCAGCCGGTCGATGATCATTTGCAAAAATGCGCTGTCTCGTGCCAGTGCATCGGGAAACAGTCCGGGCAGGGTGACCAGATTTGCAACAATGGCCGCGGGCGATTGGCCCCGGGTCAGATTGGTCAGCGCGTCTTCGCGCGGGTCGCGCAGGGCATAGCGCTCGCCGGCATCGGTGTGACCAAGCGTGTAGCGCATCCATGCCGCGACGGCGAAGGCAAAGGGGGCCAGCGGTTGACCTGCGGTTTGCGCATCGACTGCGGGGGCCAGAATGCGTTGCGGCAGCTTTTCCGTGCCATCCATCGCGATCTGATAGGTCTGGTGATGCAAATGCGGGTTTGAGAACCGCGCGACCAGCGCATCGGCATAGGCGGCGAAATCCACACCGGCAAGCAGGGGCAGGGTGGCAGCAGCAGCGGCCAGATGACGGCGCACCAATGCGTTCAGCGCCGGTTTGCGCATCACGTCAGCAACGTGTGTGCACCCGCTGAGGAAACCGGCATAGGCCAGCATCGAATGCGTGCCGTTCAACATGCGCAGCTTCATTTCCTCATAGGGTTTTACATCAGACACAAACATCGCACCCGCGCTTTCCCAGTCGGGGCGTCCGGTGGGAAAGTGATCTTCGATCACCCATTGAGAGAATGCCTCGGTCTCGATGGCAGCCGCGTCGTCGTGGCCGGTCATCTGCACAACCGCCGCCAGTGTGGCGTCGGTGGTGGCGGGGGTGATCCGGTCGACCATGGTTGCCGGAAAGGCAACGTCGTTTGCGATGTGATCGGCAATTTCGGGCACAGCGCGGCGGGCGAAATCCACCAGCAGCCCGCGCAGCATCGCACCGTTGTCGGGCAGGTTGTCACAGCACAGCACGGTAAAGGGCGCAAGGCCGGCCAAACGGCGTGCCTTCAGCGCCCAGACCAACAGGCCCGCAACGCCAACAGGGGTGTCGGGCGTGGCCAGATCCTGCGCGATGGCGGGGTGCGCGGTGTCAACGCCGCCGGTGCTGCGGTCGATCCCGTATCCCTTTTCGGTGACGGTAACGGACACGATCCGCGTGGCAGGCGCGGCAAGCGCCGCAAGCACAGACGCGCGATCCGGTCCAAGACACCAGGCATGGGCGATCGCGCCGATCACCCGCGCCGTGCTGCTGGTGGCGCTGCGTTCGATCAGGGTGAACAGCCCGTCTTGCGGCGCAAGCTGGGCAGCCGGTTCGGGGCTGCGCAGGCTGACACCCGCGATCCGCCAGTCGCCGCCACTGTGCGCAAGGGCGGTGTCGGTATAGGCGGCCTGATGCGCCTTGTGAAAGGCACCCAGACCCAGATGCACAATGCCAACACCATGATCCGACGGCATATAGCCGGGCCGCGCAACGCTGTCGGGCAGGGTGCTTTGTGCGTTCAGCCTCATACGCGGACCCGTGGTTCAAGCGCTGCAACGATGCCGCGCAATTCGGCCAGCCCCTTCAGCCGTCCGATCAGCGGATAGCCGGGCTGCGCCTTGCGCCCGTGGTCGTCCAGAATGTCCTGCCCGTGGTCAGGGCGGAAGGGGATAGACCAATCCGCGCGGCCTGCGGCACGGCGGCGGGCTTCTTCGCGCAGGGCGGCTTCGATCAGGGCGACCATGTCGGTATCGCCGCCCAGATGCTCGGCCTCGTGGAAAGACCCGCGCAGATCGTCGGTTTCGCGGGTGACATTGCGCAGGTGCAGAAAATGCACGCGGTCGCCCAAACGTTCCATCATCCCCGGCAGGTCGTTGTCGGGCCGCGCGCCCAGCGAGCCGGAGCACAGGGTGATGCCATTGGCCGGGCTGTCGACGCCGTCCACCAGCGCCTTGTAATGCGCCTCGGTCGACATGATGCGGGGCAGACCCAGCAGGGGCACGGGTGGATCGTCTGGATGGCAGCACAGCCGCAGACCCAGCCGTTCGGCGGTCGGGATAATCTCGGTCAGGAAATCCAGCAGGTTCTGGCGCAAGCGATCCTCGGAAATGCAGTCGTATTCGGCCAGATGCGCACGCACATCCTCAAGCGAGAAATTCTCGGCGGCACCCGGCAGGCCGAACACCACATTTTCGGCCAACTGGACCTTGCGTGCCTCGCTCATCGCGGCAAAGCGGCGGGCGGCTTCTTCCTTCAGGGTGGCGTCAAAGTCGTCCACAGCCCCCGGTCGGGCCAGAATATGCAGATCAAAGGCCGCAAAATCGGCAAGGTCGAAGCGCATGCAGGTGGCACCTGTGGGCAAAGGCCACGCCAGATCGGTGCGGGTCCAGTCCAGCACCGGCATAAAGTTATAGCAGATCACTTCGATACCGGCAGCAGCCAGATTTTTCATGCTGGTGATGTAATTGGCAACATGGGCGCGCCAGTTGCCCTGCTGTTTCTTGATGTCCTCGGACACCGGCAGGCTTTCGACCACATCCCAGGCCAGCCCCGACGCGCTGCCGTCTTTCATGGTCGCAATCTCGCGCTGGCGCTGTGCGATGTCTTCGGGCGTCCAGACGGCACCGGTCGGAATATGGTGCAAGGCCGAGACAATGCCCTGAACCCCCGCTTGCAGCGTGTCGTCAATTGAAACCATGTCGCGCGGGCCGAACCATCGCCAAGTCTGCTTCATCTGGGAATCCCTCCGAGTCGTCGTTGGTGGAACCTTATCAGCTTCAACAATTGCTGACTAGTATGGAAGTATGGTAGTTGAAGGACGGGAGGAGAGCGAATCATGCAAGCAGACCGCTATAGAGCCGTAACGCTGGATGTATCCGCGCCGATTGCGCCGCAGATCTATGCCCATCTGCGTGACGCGATCATTCGCAATCAATTCACCGCCGGTGAGCGCATTTCAGAAAGCGAAATTGCCAAATCCTGCGATGTCAGCCGCCAACCTGTGCGCGAGGCGTTTATCCGGCTGGCGGGTGAGGGCTTGTTGGCGATCCTGCCCCAGCGCGGCACCGTCATCACCAAGATCAACTATACCGATGTGCTGAATGCGCGGTTCCTGCGCGAGGCAATCGAAGCGGATATCGTCGCCATTCTCGCCACCACCCCCGACGCTGCGCTGATCCGCGAGTTGCGTGCGCAGCTCGCGGCGCAAAAAGCCGTGGCCCGCAACAAGCCAACCGATTTTATCGAGCTTGACGAACGCTTTCACCGGACGCTGGCGGATGCCGCAGGCAAGCGTGGCGCGTGGCGGCGGATCGAAGGGCTGAAATCCCAGATGGACCGTGTGCGGTTCCTGTCGCTGGGCCAGTTTCCGGCGGAAAAGCTGGTGGCCCAACATGCCGCCATCGTCGACAGCATCGAAGGCGGCGACATGCCCGCCGCCAACGCAGCCATTCGCGGCCATTTGCGCGAAGTCCTAAGCGACCTGCCGCGCATTCTTGCCGCGAACCCCGATTTTTTCGAATTGCCGGACGGGGAAATCCCCATGCCGGTCAATGCACCCATCCTAGGAGGAGACACCCAATGACATTCAACTGGAAAAACCCGATGCTGGCCGCAGCCATCGCAGCGCTGACAGCCATGCCTGCCTTTGCGCAGGACATGACCCTGAAGCTGGGCCACTTGGCCAACGAAGACAACCCGTGGCATCTGGCCTCGGTCAAGTTCGGCGAAGAGTTGGCCGCACTGACCGATGGGCGCATCGTGGTCGAAGTGTTCCCCAACGAGTCGCTGGGCAAGGAAATCGACCTGATCAACGGCATGCAGCTGGGCACGGTCGACATGACCATCACCGGCGAAAGCCTGCAAAACTGGGCGCCGATGGCGGCCCTGCTGGCGGTTCCCTATGCCTATAAATCCATCGAACATATGGACGAAGTCGCCTCGGGCGAGATCGGTGACCAGATTGAAGCGCAGATTGTCGAAAAGGCGCAAATCCGTCCCATTGCCTATTTCGCACGCGGTCCGCGCAACCTGACATCGAACCGCCCGATTGCGTCACCTGCCGATCTCAACGGGTTGAAAATGCGGGTGCCGAACGTGCCGCTGTTCATCGACGTATGGTCGGCGCTTGGTGCAGCCCCCGGCCCGATGGCGTTCTCCGAGGTCTTCACCTCGCTGCAAAACGGCACCATCGAAGCACAGGAAAACCCGCTGGCGCTGATCCGCTCGGCCAGCTTTAACGAAGTGCAAAGCCATGTGAACCTGACAGAACATGTGCGGTCGTGGATCTATCTGACCATTGCCGAAAGCACATGGCAGAAACTGAGCGCCGACGATCAGGCCGCTGTCATGGAAGCCGCAGCGCGCGCCCAGGCCTATGAGCGTGAGCTGTTCGAAGCCAGCCTTGCCGACGACCGCGCCTATCTGGAGGCCAACGGCATGACCTTTATCGAAGTGGACGGCCCGGCCTTTGCCGCCGCTGCAAAAGACGCGGTGCTGAAAAACGTCAGCGACGAGATCCGCCCGACTGTCGAAGCTCTGTTCGCCAACTAAGGCGCGCTGCCTGACACGACCAACCGGCGCGGCACCCTTGCTGCGCCGGTTCCCCATTTCCCTTCTGGAGCGCTGCGCCATGCGACACGCCGAAACCCTTATCCGCATCCTCACCGTGTTGGCCCGACTGGGGGCCGGTATCGCCTTTGCCGTGCTGATGGTGGCGGTGCTGGTGCAGGTTGTGGGCCGTTTCACCGGCAGCTCTCCGGTCTGGACCGAAGAACTGACCCGTTTTGCGCTGCTGTATATGATTGCCTTTGGCGCGGGGCTGTCGTTTCGCACGGGTGATCTGGTGAACGTCGATGTGGTCAGTGAATCCCTGCCCGGCGGATTGCCCAAATTCCTGCGTTTTTTCGCGGCGGCTGCGACTGCCGGTCTGGCGCTGGTGCTGCTGATGCCTGCGTGGAAATACGTCAGCATCGGGCGTATGCAAACCGCGCCCGCGCTGGGTGTGCGGATGGATTATGTGCATTTGACCATGTTCGTCCTGCTGGCCGGCCTTGCCCTGTTTGCCGTGTTGCGCTGCATCGCCATGCTGGCCGGTGCCGAAGACGGCACTCCCCAAAAACCCGAAGAGGAATAGGCCCGTGGCTGTTACAATCCTGCTTGTTGTCTTTGTCTTTGGCCTGACAGTCGGCATTCCCGTGGCGATCACACTTGGCCTCTCGTCGCTGGCCTATCTGGCCTATGTGGGCATTCCCGTCGTGGTGATGCCGCAAAAGATGTATGCGGGCATGGACGTGTTCGTGCTGCTGTCGATCCCCGGTTTTATCCTTGCGGGCAACCTGATGAACCGGGGCGGGATCACCAACCGGATCATCCGCTTTGCCAATGCGCTGGTGGGCTGGATCAGGGGCGGGCTGGGCCTGACCAATATCGCGGCGTCCATGCTGTTTGGCGGCATCACCGGCACGGCTGTGGCCGATGCAGCCTCGATTGGCGGCGTGATGATTCCGGGCATGAAAAAGGCAGGTTATCCGGCGGATTTCTCGGCAGCGGTCACGGCCGCGTCGTCCACCGTGGGGCCGATTATTCCCCCTTCGGTGCCGATGATTATCGTCGGCGCGCTGTCGGGCATTTCCGTGGGCAAGATGTTTCTGGCCGGTGCCATTCCGGGCATTCTGATGGGTCTGGCGATGATGGTCACCTGTTACATCATCTCGGTGCGCAAAGGCTTTCCGCACCAGCCGTGGCAAGGATTTGGTGAAGTCTTGCGTTCGCTCGGCGGGGCGGCCTGGGCGCTGGCGATGACCTTTCTGATTATCTACGGGCTGTTGTCCGGTCTGGCGACGCCCACCGAAACGGCTGTGGTGGCCAGTGTCTATGCCTTTCTTGTGGGGGCCTTCATCTACCGCGAGTTGCCTATCCGTGTTGTGCCGCGCATCGTCGTGGACAGCGCGGTGTCGGCGGCGGGCATTCTGGCGCTGGTGGGCTTTGCCAATGTGTTCGGCTGGATTCTGGTGTCGGAACGCATCCCCCAGGCCATAGCCAACGGCGTGCTGTCGATCACCGACAACAAGTTTCTGGTGCTGCTGCTGATCAACATCCTGTTGCTGTGCGTCGGCATGTTTCTGGAAACCATCGCCGCGCTGATCATCCTGTTCGTGCCGCTGCTGGCGTTGTCGAACGCGGTGGGGATTGATCCGCTGCATTTTGCCACCGTGGCCGTGCTGAACCTGATGATCGGTCTGACGACGCCACCTGTCGGCGTCTGCCTGTTCGTCTGCGCGGGCATCGCGCGGTTGCCGCTGGCACCGGTGATCGTGGCCATCATGCCCTTCTTGCTGACCAACATCCTTGTGTTGTTTGCAGTCACCTATATTCCGGCGCTGGCCACCTGGCTGCCGTCGGTCCTCATTCCCTAGGAGCCCGTGATGGAAGCCCGAGTTTGCCGCCTGTATGGTGAAAACGACATTCGCATTGAAACCGTCACCGTGGCCGAGCCCGGCCCGGGCGAGGTGCTGCTGGCCCTTGCGGCGGGGGGCATCTGCGGGTCGGATCTGCATTATTACCAACACGGCGGCTTTGGCCCGATCCGCGTGCGCGAACCGATCATCCTGGGGCACGAAGCTTCGGGCACCGTGGTGGCACTGGGGCAGGGCGTCAGCGGGCTGGCCAAGGGCGATCCGGTGGCAATCAATCCCAGCCGTCCCTGCGGCACCTGCGAATTTTGCCAAAAGGGGCTGCCGATTCATTGCCTTGAGATGCGTTTTAACGGGTCGGCCATGCGGATGCCCCACGAACAGGGGCTGTTTCGCGATCACATCGTTGTCGAGGCGCGCCAATGCGTGCCGGTTGCTGCGGGCGTCAGTCTGGCCGAGGCCGCCTGTGCCGAGCCGCTGGCCGTCTGTCTGCACGCCCGCAACCGCGCGGGCGATCTGACGGGGCAGCGCGTGCTGGTCACCGGTGCCGGCCCCATCGGGGCGCTTTGCGCTGCCGTCGCGATCGAGGCTGGGGCTGCCGAAGTGGTGGTGACCGACTTGCAGGATTTCACGCTGGACGTCGCCCGCCGCATGGGCGCGACCCGCACCGTCAATGTGGCCACCAACGGCACCGGTCTGGATGTCTATGCCGCGGGCAAGGGCACCTTTGACGTGGCATTTGAATGCTCGGCCGCCGCCCCTGCGATCAAATCGGCCATCACCTGTCTGCGCCCGCAGGGACGGTTGGTGCAGGTCGGTGTTGCGGGCGACACGGCGGTGCCGCTGAACATGCTGGTGGGCAAGGAAATCACCTATTGCGGCACCCAGCGCTTCGATGGCGAATTTGGCGATGCGGTCGCCATGATCGCGCAGCGCCGCATTGATGTGAGGCCGATCATCACCGCAACCTACCCGCTGGACCGCGCAATCGAAGCCTTTGACGCCGCCGGCAACCGCTCGGGCGCGGTCAAGGTTCAGCTCAGCTTTGCCGGCACTTGAACAAAGGGGCCAAGCGGCTGCGCAGACGGGTACAGGCGGGACAGGTTTCCACGCGTCCCGCTGATCGTGCCGAAATCGGATAACGCCTAACGCAATCCTCTGTCTATCGTGACCCACTCTATAAAAATAACAGGGGGATCACGAATGTTGAAACAGACACATCCAGCTCCGGGAGCCGGTTCCGCGGCACCGCGCGCAACAGCAAAACAAGGCGCGATTATCCTTTTGGGGAGCAGCCTGACCATCATGGGGGCCGTCATGGTGGCCCCTGTTCTGCCAAAAATCGCGGCCGAGTTTGCCCCGACCACACCGGACATCGCCACGATGGTGCCGCTGGTCGTCGCGGCCCCCGCGCTGGCCATTGCCCTGTTCGCGCCGGTCGCGGGCTGGCTGGCCGATGTGGCGGGGCGCAAATGGCTGCTGATATTGGCCACTTTGCTGTATGCGCTGTTCGGCTTTCTGCCCAGCCAGTTGCACAGCCTTGAAGCGATCCTGCTGGTCCGGCTGGTCTTTGGCTGTGCCGAAGCGACAATCATGACCTGTTGCACCACGCTGATCGGTGACTATTGGGACGGGCCCGAACGCACACGCTATATTGGCCGTCAGGTTGTGACCATCGGTGTGGTCGGCGCGATTTTCTTTGTGATCGGCGGGGCTGCGGGCGAAGCGTCATGGCGTCTTCCGTTCTATCTGTATCTGTTGCCGCTGTTGCTGGTGCCCTTCATGGTGCGTCTGCTGTGGGAACCCACGCGCGCAAAACCAGAAACGCAGGCCGCGCGCAGCGCGCCGGCGGTGTCGGGGGGCGGCAACAAGGTTTTGCTGGCCGCGTCCTATCTGCTGGTCTTTGTCGGCATGGTTTCGGCCTTTGTGGTGCCCATCCAGTCGCCGGGGCTTCTGGTTGCCATGGGGATCACATCGACCACGATGATCGGGCTGGCCTCGGGCTGGGGTCTTCTGGCCACGTTGGTCGGGTCACTGGCCTGGCGCGTGGCGCGTGCCAAACTGGGTCTGGCGCGGGTCAACTTTGTTCTGCTGGCGCTGAATGCGGTGGGGCTGTACCTGCTGGCGAATGCGACAAGCTATACCATGGTGCTGATCGCGGTTGCCATTCATGGCATTGGCGCGGGTATGTTGGTGCCCAACGCGCTTGCCCCCTTGCTGGAACGGTTGCCCGAGCGGCTGCGGGCGCGCAGCGTTGGTGGGTTCACCTCGGCGCTGTATCTGGGGCAGTTTTCCAGCCCGCTGATCATAGGTGTTCTGGCAGGGATCGCCAAAGGCATTCCGGCAGCAATCATCGCCTTTTGCGCGGTGCTGGCTGTCTACGGGGTGATCTGGCTGATCACCGGCGGCCGCGACAAGGCAGCACTACAGCAAGCACAAGACATCTAAAGCCACACTTCGGGCCGCGCGCGCAAAAACCCCGCACGCGGCCCGGTGTCCGCACGTCTGAAAAATTTGGAGCTCTACATGACTTTGCAGCAAGAGAACGTCGACACATTGGAAAAAGACAGTACCGTCGAATGGCGCGACGGTCTGGATCTGGCACGGATGATACGGGACAAGTCGGTCAGCCCGCGCGAGGCTGTCGAGGACGTCATTGCACGGGCCAGCCGTGTAAACCCGAAACTGAATGCAATCTGCGAAACCCTGTATGACAGCGCGCGCGCAGCGGCAGATGTGCCCCTGACAGGCGACGCAGAAAACGCCCCTTTTGCGGGCGTTCCGACCTATATCAAGGACCTGTTCATGCCGCTTCAGGGTGTGAAGATGACAAACGGTTCAGAGCTGTGCCGCGCGGCCATCGCGCCGGTTGACGGCACATTGATCGCGCGGATGCGCAAGGCCGGTTTCGGGATATTGGGCACAACCGCATCGCCGGAATTTGGCACCTCCTTTGCCACGGAATCGAAGCTGCACGGCATCACCCGCAACCCCTGGTCGCCCGATCATACGCCCGGCGGATCCAGCGGCGGTGCTGCGGCGCTGGTGGCGGCGCGGGTGCTGCCCATTGCGCATGGCAATGACGGCGGTGGATCGCTTCGGGTGCCGGCCTCTTGCTGTGGCGTGTTCGGTTTGAAACCCAGCCGTGGCCGCGTGCCCATCGGCCCGATGGTCGGAGAAGGCTGGGGCGGCATGGGCATCAACCATGTGATAACCCTGTCTGTACGCGACAGCGCTGCGGTTCTGGATGCAACGGCGGGAATGGAACCGGGCGCGCCCTATGCCGCCCCGCAGCAAGGTGCCGGTTTCTTGACGGCCACGCAGACCCCGCCCAGGGCGCTGCGTATCGGGCGGGTGGACGGTCTTGCGCCATGGCCCACCGATCCCGAATGTATCGAGGCCGTGAACCAAAGCGCGAAACTGTGCGAAGAGCTGGGCCATACAGTTGTGCCGATTGCCCTGCCTGTCGACGCATGGGAGTTTTATCACAATGTTTTCAACATCATCGGCGCCCAGACCAAGAGCTTTCTCAACCTGGTGGCAATGATGTCGGGCCAGCCCACCGATCTGGAGCTGCTAGAAGCGCGCACGCGGGTCATCCTGCGCGAAAAGGGCGATATTTCGGGCGCTACCTATGCGGCCTCGATCGACTGGATACACGCATTCGGACGGCAGATGGCGCATGTGATGTCCGGGGTTGATGTGTTGTTGATGCCTACGCTGGCCAAACCGCCAGTCAAAACCGGCGCGCTTGATCTGGACGACAGCGCCAGCTTCAAGAACCTTGTGACCTGTTTCCACAGCTTTTCGCCCCTGACACCGCTGTTTAATGCCAGCGGACAGCCTGCGATGTCGGTGCCTTTGCACTGGTCGCCCGAAGGTTTGCCCATCGGCACACAGTTCGCCGCAGGCTTTGGTCAGGAAGAACTGTTGTTCGCGCTTGCCGCCCAGTTGGAAGAGGCGCGGCCGTGGGCCGGTCGCAGGCCGCCAATCTGCGCGATCTGAGCGGGGTTCCGGCAGGTTCTTTCGAAAGCGTTCCAGGATCCGGACCCTAATGACGCTGTGCAGCCTTGCGCAGCGTCTCGGAGGGCAGTTCGCCGAAGAAACGGGAATAGTCATTTGCAAAACGGCTCCAGTGCCAAAAGCCCCAGCGCGCCGCGACATCGCCAATGGTCGCAGAAACCTTGGCGTCTGACATGACCCGCAGGTCGCGCCGCACCTTGTTCAGTCGCACGATGCGCAGGAACTGACCGGGGCTGCAATCAAAGGCTTCGTTAAAACAGTTTTGCAGCTTTCTGCGGCTTACGCCGACATGGCTGCACACATCGTAAATCGTCGGCTGGTCTTCGGCGTTGTCCAGCACATAGGATCGCGCGCGGTCGGTCAAGTTCCAGTCGGCGCGTGTCATCGGGCGATTGTCTTCTGTTGCCTTCCCGCTGGCCTCCAGCACATAGAGCGCCAGTGCCTCTTCCAGTACCGCCAGACCACGGGCATGATCCAGCGCTGCGCTTGTGGCGCACACAGTGTCAAAAATCCCGGACAGGGCGGCGCGGGTGCGCGCAAAGGCTACGGGGGTCAGTTCGATCCTTTGCGCCGGTTCGCGCAGTTTTTCCACCAGATCATCATAGCCCAGAACCGCCGCGCGATCGATCAGCCAGTTCCGGTCCAGCGCGATACAGATCAGATCAAGCGCGGGGGGGGTGCACAAATCTGCAAGTTTCATGCCGTCGTTCAGCAACACACAGGTCTCGGCCAGCGGCCTGCCCGCATAGCGCCCCGTGCTTTCCATTTGCAGCGGAATGCTGAAAACCAGCGCGTCTTTCCAGGCCTGTCCGCGTTTGATCAGTGCGGTATTTGTCTTTTCCCGCATGAACTGGACGTGGTCACAGCGAATATCGACCAATGAACCCGAAAACCGGCCCGGCGAAAATTGCGCCATCTCCATTGTCCAGCCGCGCAGCAACGCGGCATGTTCTGTGGCGTCGTCGGACTGCATGACCCTGACGCGATCAACTGCCGTTACAGACACTTCAGGGTTTTGGACAATTGCCAGATCAGATCTCCTTGCGGCTCGCGGTTTGCGAAAACAATGAGAGCCTTGCCGCTTTGAGTCAACGTATGCCTGTGTCCGGGTGTTTTTACATTGGGGTCTGGACCCTATTCAAGATTGGCTGCCCATGGGACATCAAGCGACAGTTGCCGTGGATTTCCACGCCTTGAAAGCTTCGAGACGATGGTCGCGTTGGGCAAGTGCGGACGACGGTGGGCCGCACCTGTGGCGTTTGTAGCTGATTATTGCTGTCCGCATCGACACCGCCTGCGCCCTGATCATTGACCCTCGTGCCCGCCGATGTGACAACACCGTCAAAACCTATTGCTGCTCCATTGCGTTTTCCCACTCGGTCAGAAAGGCACGCCTGTTTAACGGGTCGAGATATACCATTAAGGCAGGCCCCAGACTGATCGGACCAAATCCCGAGCTTTCCAGCTCTCCCGAGAGACTTAGCGAGGGCAAAGGCCATGCGCCCGGCAACGCGCGCAGGCCCGCAGCGGAAAGCAGGTCGATCATGGCGCCTGCCGCTTCTGTCTCTTGTGCCGTGGCGGGCACCAGAACGGTGCGTAGCATAACATTGGTGAAATCCTGCATCTGCAATATTTGCATCCGCCCGTCTTCAACCGCCGCCAGACGATCAGTCGCATAGCTGCCAAGCACATTGTAGGCCAGCGCGAGACGGCCGGTGCCGACATCGTCAATCATGTGCGCCGAGCAACAATAAAGCTGCGGTCCAAGTCGGCCCATGACTTCGTTCAGGCGCCAATATGCATCCGTGGAGCGGTCTTCCTGCGTTGCAAAAAGATACCCCAGACCACTTTCGCGCACATCGTAGGTGCCAATCGCACCTGCGAAATGTGCAGGGTTGTCGCGCAACAGGGCAATCAGATCCTGCCGGGTGGCGGGCAGATCAAGGCCCGCAAAACGGTCTGTGTTGATGACCATAACCGCCGGTTCGACCGTAAAGGCAAAAATCAGGTCACGCCAACGCGCCCAATCCGGCAGGTCTTGGGTAATATCCGACCGGTAAGGAAGCGTGTAGCCGTCATTGGCGAGCTGGAATTGCAGATCCATTGCTGAGGAAATCGCCAGGTCGAATTGCGCGCCGCCACGGATCGCCCGGTGCAGTTCACTTGACGATACGACAGTGTAATCCACCGAAATCTCTGGGCGGTTTCTCTGAAAGCCCAGAACGTAAGGCGCGAAAAGAGCAAGATCTGTGGTCGACAACACCCGCAGGACGCGTTCGCCAGTGCCGGGAAAAAGCCGGTGATCTTCGATTTCAAGCGCGGACGCCGCGCTGGCAGCCCAAACGATCAGGCAGAAGGCAAGACCAAGGAAACGCATGCGCCGCCCCTTTCGCTATTGGTTGATGTCGCAAGCTCAAGCCGCCCGCCATGGGCTGCCAGGACTTCGGCGACGATGGTCAACCCCAGTCCTGACCCGACGATGCCACCGGTATTGATGCCGCGCCGGAATCGTTCCGTCAGATTTTGAAACGGTTCTTCACCCAGCCCTGGCCCTTGGTCGCAGACATCAACACGCACCTCGGACGAGTCGCGTGTGATCTGAAGGGTCACGGTGGTATCTTCGGGTGAATATTTGATGGCATTGTCCAAAACGTTCCGGATCGCGCTTTCCAGCAGGATCGCATCCCCTGCGATTGGTGCGGGGGTGGCCACCAGGTTCATGCGGATGTCGCGCATGGACGCCGTGGGTTCCATCGCCGCGACAGTGCTTGCCACCAGTTCGGACAGATCCAGGCTGTCACGGGTCAGGTTCTCCGAGCGATAGGCGACGGTGGCGTGGTCCAGCAACTGCCCCGCCGAACGAGAGCTTTCATCCACAGCGCGGATGATCCGTCGCAGGCGTTGCTTTTCTGTATCCTCCTGCACCGTGCGCAGCGCAATTTCCGCTTGCGCGCGTACAGTCGCAAGCGGCGTTCGAATGCGGTGGGCGGCTTCGGCGATAAAATCCTCGGACCGGCGGATCGAATTGCGCAAGCGGTCCATCAGCCGGTTCAGCGCAGACAGCAGCGGCGCCAGTTCTGTTGGTGCGGGTCGTTGCAGCGGGCGCAGATCGGATGGACCACGCCGCGACACCGCTGCCGCGATTTCATTCAGAGGTCGCAGTGACGTGGTCGCCACGAACGCCGAAAGCGCCACCGCCACCGCGAAAAAGGCAACCGACAGGATTGCCGCCAATCGTGAAAGGTCTGCCGCCACTGCGCCGACGCCATCACGGGTCTGGCCAACTGTGACCGTGACCAGCACCGGCCCGTCACCGGAAAGAACCTGACGGCTGGATGTCGCCATCCGGATTGATGCCCCGCGAAAGGTAGCGCTGTCAAAAATCACCTGTCCCAGCCTTGCCGTGGTTGGCGGCGGCATATCTTCGTAGCCCGTCAGGATCGCGTCTCCTGCTGCCACCCGATAGAAGACGCGGTCTTCGCTGATCGCGCCCAACATGGCAAAAGCGGAATACGGCAGTTCCAGCCGCAGTTGGCCCTGTTCGCTGCGCAGGGTTTCGGCAATCGTTGTGGCCGAGGCCGCCAGCACGTTATCTTGTGTGCGTTGCGTCGCTTCGCGTGCAAGCCATGTCACCATGGCCCAGCTGAGAACCGACAAAAGGGCGGCCACTGCCGCCAGCAGCAGTGTCAGGCGTCTGCCAATGGACCGGCTTTCAATCATTCCCGCCGGTCTCTATGCGGTAGCCATGACCACGCACGGTTTCAATGCGCAGACCAATGTCGGCAGTTCTGCGACGCAGGCGGCCCACATATACCTCGATCGCGTTTTCGGTAACCGTCGTGTCGTATGTAAACAAGCGATCCATAAGGTGCGATTTCGACAGGATCTGGCCGGGGTGGCGGGCAAAAACTTCTAACAGGCGGATTTCGCGGCTGCGCAATTCCAGAATTTCGTCGCCGCGCCGCAAGGTGCCCCTGAGCAGATCAAAAGACAATGGACCAAGCGTAATCTCGTTGCGCGCCATCCCGCCCCGCCTGCGCAGAACCGCGCGGCAGCGTGCTTCGAGTTCGGAAAAATCGAAGGGTTTGGTAATGTAGTCGTCAGCCCCCTGATCCAGCGCGCCCACGCGGTCGGACACCTGGCTGCGGGCGGTCAGCACGATCACCGGAGTTTCAAGGTGCGCACGACTGCGGGCAAGAAACGCGCGTCCGTCCCCGTCAGGCAGCATTACATCCAGCAAGATCAGGTCATAACTGGCAGCGGCAAGACAGTCTTCGGCATCTGCCAGCGTCGGCGCATGGTCAATGGCGTGGCCGTCCAGTGCCAGCCGCTTTAGGACGGCCTCGGCAAGTTCGGTGTTGTCTTCGACCAAGAGATAACGCACCTGATCCTCCCTGTGTTCCCACACAATGACTGGCCCTTTTGCGGTGTCAGGGTTCTGTCAGCTTTGCATGTTAGCTTTACCTATGGGCGGCGGAGGTCCGCCTGTCAAATGGGAGGAACACCAATGAACACCTATGGGTGGACACGCCGTGCATTGATTGCAGCGGCAACAGCAAGCTTTGCGATGACTGGAATGGCCAAGGCCGACGGGCACCAGATGATGGAATCCATACATTTTCTGATCCCCGGCGGCGCCGGTGGTGGCTGGGACGGCACGGCGCGCGGCACCGGTGAGGCGCTGATGAATTCGGGGCTCGTGGGCAATGCGACCTATGAAAACCTCTCTGGTGGCGGCGGCGGTGTGGCCATCGCAAGCCTGATTGAAAACGCGGCCAGCAGCGAAGGCACGCTGATGGTGAACTCCACGCCAATCGTGATCCGCGCCCTGACCGGCGAAATTTCACAAAGCTTCCGCGACCTGACACTGGTTGCAGGCACTGTGGGCGACTATGCAGCGTTGGTGGTTCTGGCCGACAGCCCGATCAAATCAATGGACGATGCACTGGCCATTTACCGCAAAGACCCCGACGCGCTGACCATCGGAGGCGGGTCGGTTCCCGGTGGTATGGACCACCTTGTGGCCGCGATCATCATGCAAGGTGCGGGTGAAGACCCGACCGCCTTCAACTATGTCGGCTATGACGCTGGCGGTGAAGCAATGGCAGGCCTTCTGTCGGGCGAGATCAAAGCGCTGTCCACAGGCTTTTCCGAAGCCATCGCGCTGGCTGAACAGGGTGAAATCCGCATCCTGGGCGTCACCGCACCCGAACGTGTGCCCGCCTATGATACTGCGCCCAGCTTTGTCGAACAGGGGATTGACGCGCAATTCGTGAACTGGCGCGGGTTCTTCGCAGCCCCCGGCCTGCCCGAAGAAAAGCTGACCGCCTATCAGGATACGCTTGCCGCGATGATGGAAACCCCAGAATGGGAAGTGATCCGCGCGCGCATGGGATTGGTCAACATCTTCCGTCCGGGTGACGATTTTGCCGCTTTTCTCGAAGCTCAGGAAAAGCAGCTTGGCGATTTGATGCGTGAACTTGGGTTCATGTAAGCAACTGTTTCGCCACAGTTGGTAACAGGACATGGCGGATGCCTTGCGCCGTTCAGGGCATCCGCAGACAGCAAAACAGAACATAAACAGGAGGGGCCGTCGATGACGCTGGATCGCTGGATCGCGCTAGCCTTTATCATGCTATGCTGCATTTATGGCTATGCCGCATTTTTCACAATGGACGACCAATTGCCGCCAATCTTGCGGCGCAATCCGGTCTGGCCTTCGACTTTTCCAAAAATCTTGACAGTGCTGGGGCTGATTGCCGGTTTTGTCATCCTGTTCGGCACCAGGCGCGCCGCGGGTGACGCCAAGAAAGACGCCAAGAAAGACGGGGCAATCGATCTGACCCGTCTCGGTAACTACCATGTGGGGCAGGCTTTGGCGTTGATCGCCTTGATGGTTGCCTATGCCATTGCGCTGCGGCCCTTTGGATTTGTCGGGTCGACCATCTGCTTTTTGCTGATCGGGTCGCTGGTCCTTGGCGAACGGCGTTTTCACATCATGATCCCTGTGGCCGCGATTGCCGCCGTTTCGATCTGGTATCTGGTGCAAGAGGTGTTGGGGATTTTTCTGCGCCCCTGGCCTGCGATGTTCATGTAAAGGAACTGGGAAATGATTGAAGGTATTCTGATTGGCCTGACCACGGCCGTTACCCCGTTCAACCTGATGATGGTCGTTGCGGGTTGCCTGATCGGTACGCTGATCGGCATGTTGCCCGGGCTTGGACCGATGTCGATCATCGCGATCATGATCCCCGTGGCCATTGGCATCGGCGATCCGACATCGGCGCTGATCCTGTTGTCAGGGGTGTATTACGGAGCGATCTTTGGGGGGTCTACCTCGTCGATCTTGCTGAACGCGCCGGGGGTCGCAGGAACAGTTGCAACCGCTTTTGACGGCTATCCCCTTGCGCGCAAGGGACAGGCAGGCAAGGCATTGACCATTGCCGCTATTGCCAGCTTCGCAGGTGGCACGATCGGGGCGATCCTGTTGATGATCTTCGCACCCGCTTTGTCCACAGTGGCGCTGCTGTTCCACTCGGCCGAATATTTCGCGCTTATGGTGGTGGGCCTGTCTGCCATCGCGGCCTTTGCCGGCACAGGTCAGGTGGCCAAAGCGCTGATGATGACGATCCTTGGTCTGATGCTGGGCACAGTGGGAGAGGGAGCACTTTCGAATACACCACGCTTCACCTTTGGCATGATGGAACTGCAATCGGGGTTTTCTTTCATCACGCTGGCCATGGCCATGTTTGCCCTGCCCGAGGCGCTGTTTCTTGTTATGAACCCCAACCGCGCAGCCACGGATGACGGGGGCAAGATCAGCGGGTTGCGCATTTCACGCGCCGAGGCCCGCAGCATCGCGCCTGTCATCGGGCGGCAATCCGTTCAGGGCTTTTTTATCGGAGTCCTCCCCGGAGCCGGGGCGACGATCGCATCGTTTCTGGGCTACGCGGTGGAACGCAACATCGCCAAGGGGGCTGAACAGGAAGAGTTCGGAAAAGGGTCTTTGAAAGGAATTGCCGCGCCTGAAAGCGCCAACAATGCCGCCTGCACGGGATCTTTCGTGCCACTTTTGACATTGGGCATTCCCGGGTCAGGGACCACCGCAATCCTGCTGGGTGCGCTGTTGGCGCTGAACGTCACGCCGGGACCACGGTTGATGGTGGATGAACCGGGTGTATTCTGGGCCGTGATCATTTCAATGTACCTTGGCAATCTGGTGTTGCTGGTTCTGAACCTGCCGCTGATTCCCTATATTGCAAAGATCCTGACAATCCCGCGTACATTCTTAATCCCGTTCATCCTGTTTTTCACACTGATGGGCAGTTATCTGGGCCAGAACAATTCTACCGAGTTGTTTATCCTTGTGGGTTTTGGCGTGATCGCAACGTTCCTGAGGTTCGCCGACTACCCGCTCGCGCCGTTGCTGATCGGATTTATCCTTGGCGTGATGCTGGAAAACAACTTTGCCCGCGCCATGCAACTGTATCGCGGCTTTGATTTCGTGTTGGAACGTCCGATGACCTTGGGCCTTCTGGTGCTCGCGGCGCTTCTGGTGGTTCTGCCAAGCTTCCGCTCTTATCGTGCACGAAAGCGGGCCGAGGGCGTTGCAGATGGCGACTGATGGCGACTGATGGCGGGGCAAAAGCGCAAAGGTTTTCAAGGTGGAAGCGGTTGGACAGGGTCCGATCCGGCCCGCAACCTTCGCGCGCGCCCCGGCCTGCCGGCAAGCGGCTTGGGGATCAGCTCTGATGCACAAAACGCAGCAGAGAAATCCCTGACGCTGACTTTCAGGAATCCCTGCGGGTTGGTGGGGGGTAGACACATTAGGGTCAGGACCCATTAACCCTGCACCGTCATTTCGACAGATTTTTCCGCTGACAAGCAGCATCTGCGCAGAAATAGTGGTTCTATTTCAAACAGATGCGCCGCAGGCACCGGGAAAATCCGTCGAACCCGTCACGCCGAAGGCGTGCCAGCATAACACGGCGCTCCTTCGGAGCGACGGGCGGCGATTTCACTTCATTTCAGTGTCTTGGGCCGCTTGCAAATAGAACCACTATTGGCTGCACGACCCAAACCACTGAAATTTCGTGAAATTGCCGCTGACGGCGCAGGATTAATGGGTCCTGACCCTAACGCGCCCGGTCTGCGAGATTGGGTGCCGACAGGACATCAAGCGATGTTTGCCGCGGAGTTCCACGCCTCGAAAGCGTCGAGCCGATAGCAGCGTTTGGCAAGAGCGGACATCCAACTGGATCTGTCGCTGGCTCAGGTGGGCCAGCGAACTATGGACGCCGCGATCAAAAACTTGGGTTCACCACGCAGGATCAGGATCTACCGTTCGACGTATGTTCACAATATCGTCGCGCAAGACCACCGCAACATCAACGACGGATCAGACCGGTAACGGGGTTCAAGGCGTTAGCGACGGCAGCGGCAACATGAGACGGAATTGAAACGGCGCATTCGACGGGGAAAGGTCAAATGGGCGAAGGATGCCCGTTCAAGATCTTCGCAAGTTTGGCGACCTGAACAGGGCCGTCTTTGGTCACTTCTCAGCTGCACACAATGTATGCAGCAGAACCATCGAGGGCGCATGCAGATCCGTTCAGATCATAGACCCTCGGAAAACCGTATTTCCCGCAAGCGATCTTGCACGACAGGCGGCCGATGACAGCAGCACCCGGCCTTGATCCAGACGCGCCCGAACCCGTCGCTGCGATTGCATGTTACCGCAGGGGCCTCTTTGCCTCCAAGTGAAGAGGGCATGGAATCAAATGGCCGTGTTTTTGCCGTAATATTCGACGCGGGCACTGTTCCGGTGAAGGAATCACTCACTAGCTGAAAAATTTGTTAAGAATTCAATTTTTACGAGAGATTTTTGGGATATTATCAATTAATTTCAACGTTGTAGAGCGCTTCTCTGTCATCAACAAAGGACTCTCTTCATTAGAAAAATTTGAGTATCAAGGAAAATATGCTGCTCAGGGAAATATATACTTTCTTGGTGAAAGACTGCATGCTAAATACCCTATTTATATAAGAAAAATTCAAATTTTTCGTGTCACGTCTTGATCCGGCCCGCTCAAATTCTCTTGAGAAATGAGAGCGGTTTCCGTAGCGTAAGATCTGTCCGGCATGTTTTGGCCGCAATTCATATTTTTAATGAGTTCCTGCGTCTCGGCGTCTCACACAAGATGGGTCGCCTCACCAAGGTATTATTTTGCCCAGGGATAAACGGACGCAGTGTTGCAAAGTTGAAGCAAACTTTTGGGGGGACCGCGAAATGGCATTTCCATTCGCAATGAACGAACGCCGCGAAAAACGGTCAGGCACTGCTTGGCAAAAGGCATTCTCCTGGTTCAACACCGACAAACGCACCGACTTTCGACAACCCACCAAAATGCGAGGCGGGGGGTCCCTTCCCGGTCTCAAGATGGAAGCGCTGGAACCGCGCTTCCTTTTGTCTGCCGATCCCGCACCTTTCCTGGTGAATATGGACGCACCGGACGGGAATGATTTTTCCCTGCGTTATGACGCGCTGACGCGGTCGATTTCGGTTTATGACCAGGAAACCAGTTCGCTTATCACCCAAAAGCTTGTGGCCGAGATTTCGTACGTGCGCGTGCGCGGCACCGATTTTGACGACAACCTGACGCTTGATTTCAGCGACGGCTTTGTCTCGCCGGTCGAGATTTCCTTCGAGGGCGGGCTTGGCAAGGATTCCGTGACCATCACCGGTGCGGGCATGTCGCATGTGAACCTGCGGGTCAACGGGGCGGACAGCGGCACGCTGGAGGTCGGTGACGGCACCGACGCGGTGACAATCAACCTGTCTGGCACCGAAGCTGTGAACGACGAGGCCGCGGCCTTGAACAAGTTGTATTCGGACGCCACCGGACACGGGCAGAACCTGCGCCTGTCCAGCAGTGGTGCGACCAACAGCGGTATTGGTGCGATCACGTCAGATACGATGATCGACTATACTTTTATCACCCCGCAAGACCTGCTGACAGTCGAGGCCGGCGACGGTGATGACGTCATTGCCATCGACAGCATTCCGCTGGATCTGGCGGGCAATGTCCTGCTGAGCGGCGGGGCGGGCAGCGATGCCGTGACCGGCCCACCCAGCGATACAACCTGGAACATCACCGGGGCCAATTCCGGTGAGGTTGCCGGAGTGTCCTTCGTTCAGGTCGAGAACCTTTTGGGTCAGGCCGACAACGAGGACACTTTTGTTGTTTCTGAGACAGGGTCATTGTCCGGTATCATGGACGGCGGGGCAGGGGGCTTTGACAGTCTCGTGCTGAATGGCGGCTCTTTCGAGCGCGTCGACTACGTTGCCTTTGATCTGCATTCGGGCACCATCACCCGCGATGGCAGCACCCTGAACTACGCAGGTCTTGAACCGATCAACGACAATATGGACGTTGCCGACCGGGTCATCGACCTGTCGGCCTTCTCGGATACCGCCGAGATTACCCAGGACGGCAGCGGCCTGCACATCACGCCTGTTGCGCCCATCGACAGTGATCTGCTGGATGCGGTCTTTCAGGCAGCCGGGAACAATCTGACCTTTGAAACCATCAACATCGGGACATTGCCGTCGAATTCGTTGACCATCAATCTGGGGGCAAGCCACGACCTGCCGCTGGATTTTGACAGTCCGATTCCGTTTCTGTCGCGTGATGAGGTGTCGATCCTTGGCACCGTAAACCTTGGAACACTGGATCTGACCATCGAGGGTCAGGACAACAAGGACGTCGTCAAAATCGCGGGCGACCTGACCGTGGGCAACCTGACCGTCAACGCCGAGGTCATCGAGGTGACCGGCAGCATCACCGCCTCGGGTGCTGTGACGCTGAATGCGCTGGCTGAGGACGACGGTGTGATTGTCGACGGCGATTCTCCGTCGTTCCTGCAAGGCATCGGGCTGGAAGGCTTCTTTGTCGCTGCGACCACGGCCACGATTGACGTGTCCGGTTCGATCACTTCGGGCGGTGCCCTGACAATGACAGCGGAAGGTGCGGTGAACATCACCACGGCCCCCGGCGATCTGGCGGGCGCGGGTGTTCTGGACCTGACCGGTGTGGGCGTCGTGCCTGATGTCGGCATTACACTGACGGGTGCAACCCTGAACGCAACCAGTGTGAGTGCGACCTCCACGGCGGATATTGATATTGCTGTGACCGACAACGCCGGGGCCAGTGACACGTCAACGACGTCGGCAGATGCGGCTGTTTCGGTTGTAGTGATCTATGGTGACAGCGCGGTTTCGGTGGACGGTACATCGTCGATCAGCGCCAGCGCCGGCGCGGTGACTTTGGGTGCAGTGTCGGAACTGAACGTTGTCACCAAAGCCGACGGGTCGACCGATGCGGGCGCAAAGGGGGCGACGCTGGCGGTGTCGACCATCGGCATTAACACAGCGACCAATATTGACAGTGGCGCAACGATTTCGGCCACGGGCGGCGATGTCACGGTGACATCGACTCTGACATCGGATGTTGCGATCGACGCGATTTCGACCGCCGAAGGCTCGGATTCAGCTGGTGGCGGCACCGGCAGCACCAACCAGTCGGAACAACGTCTTGCCGATCCCAACAGCGACGGTAACACCTCGGATCAGGCGGCAGCACAGGGTGGCAGCGTTTCCTTTGCGGGCGCGGTTGTTGTGTCGGATTACCGTCCCACCACATCTGTCGATGTGAGCGGTAACATCACCACCGACCAGGCGCTGACCATCACCGCCATGAGCACCGACAAAGTCGCGGCCAAGGCCGATGGCACCACCACCGGAAGCGGCGCAACCGGCGTTGCGATTGCCGTGGTTCTGGGGATTGTGGACCCGACCGTAAGCGCTGTGATTTCAGGTGGCAGCTTCGACACTGGAACCGGTATTACGATGCTGGCACAGATGGATTCCGACGAGACGTTCTCGATCGAGGCCGTGTCGGGCATTGGCGACGGCAGCAAGACCAGCATTGCCGGATCGCTGGCGATTCATGTGGTTCTGGGGTCGGTCGAGGCCCGCGTTGGCGGCACGGTTGATCTGAATGGTTCGGACCTGAGTGTAAGCGCGCTGGCCGATACCGCTGCCGTGACCAAGGCGTTGCCGGGCGAGGACGGAGTCAGCGGTGAAAGCACCGGTATCGGTGCATCCGTGGCCCTGGCGATCATCGACTGGCAGGTTCTGGGCGCGGTTGATGACAACGCGACATTTGCCAACACCGGCGCGCTGAGCTTGAGCGCGACCCATAACCAAACCGTCGAGACCACCGCGAAAAGCGGGGCATCCGGTGCGACTGCTGTCGTGCCTGTGGCCGCGTCTTCGATTCTGCTGAGCGACACCTCCGTCGAGATTGGCGCGCTTGGCGGGGCTGTAAGCTTTGCCGGTGATATCGGCCTTACGGCAACCCACAACGCAGCGGCGCTGACCGTGGCCGAAGGGGCTTCGGAAGGGTCCAATACGGCTGTGGGGATTTCCTTTGGTCTGACGGTGGACGAGCAGACCACATTCGTTCGGGTGCTGCGTGATCTGGCCTCGACCGGCGGGGCCATTGCGCTGAGCGCCAACAGCCTGATCCGTTCGCGCACCGATGCCAAGGCGTCAGCCGCAGGCGCGGGGGAAGACGACGGGTCAAGCCCGGACGGGGTCAACGAGACCAACAGCGAACAGGCGAATTTCGCGGATCGCCAGACCGAAAACCGCACCGGCCAGGCGGCCAACTCGCGCAGCACCGAGACACCCGATGCATCGGGCTCGGGTGGTGGTTCCATGTCGGTGGCTGCGGCCATCGCGCTGACCATCCAGAATGTTTCAACCACCACCACACCGGCAGATGGCGTTTCGATCAGCGCCGACCAGGGGCTGACCCTTGCCGCGCTGTCCAACGTCGATGCGCTTGCCGATGCCGATGGCACTGCGGCCAAGGGCACCAGTGCCACCGTTGGCGCGGCGGCGTCGCTGACCTATTCCAATGTCTCGACCACCGCCACATCGGGGGCGGGCACCATGCTGAGCGGTGACGGGATCACGCTGAACGCCGGTGTGAAAGAACGCGACGTGCCGGTGACGGTGTCTTCGGGCGCGACGGTGGACACCACCGAAAACACCATCTTCCTAAGCGGTCATTCCCTCGAAACCGGGGATGAGGTTGTTTATGACAACGGCGGCGGCACCAGCATTAACGGGCTGACCGATGACGACGGCACCACCAAATATTACGTCGTGAAAGGCGAGAATGGTCGCATCAAGCTTGCGACAGACCAAAACGATCTTGAGAACACGTTGGTTGACCTGCAGTCGCAGGGCGCGGGCGATGAGCACACGCTGACCAAGACCGGCGAAGATGCGATCACCTTTGACCCGGACAAGGATGTCTTCGCACTTGCGAGCGATGACATGTCAACCCTGCGGACCGGCGATGCCGTTACCTATTCGCACGACGGCGGGGACACCGATATTGGCGGATTGACCGACGGTACGACCTATTTCGTGGTTATCGACGATGAAGGTTTGAAGCTGGCCGAGAGCCGCGACAAGGCGTTCAAAGGCGATGCGATCGACCTGACCAGTGTTGGCACGGGCACCACGCACAAGCTGACCGAAACCGAGAGCCGCGCGGCTGCCGATGCAACTTCGGGGGCTTCGGGTGGCAATCTGGGGATTGCCGGATCGCTTGCGATCAACGTTGCCGAAGTGAACACCCTGGCCGCCCATACGGCAGGGTCGACCGCCGTGCTGCGTGACAGCACCGGCGGCGACGGAATCGTTGGTGCGCTGACCATTACGGCCACGGCCGATACGATGGCGGGCGCAGATGCGGATGCCCAGCAGACCGGCGGCAAGACCACTGGTATCGGGTTCTCATTCGGTCTGAACATTACCGACCACAATACCGATGCCACCTATCAGACGGGTGCAATCCTCGACACCACGACTGGCACGCCCGAAGACCTGACACTGGCCGCGACCGGCGATTACGGGATGCGCACCGATGTGGATGGCGGTGCGGGATCGGAAACTGCAACGGCAGTCGCCCCGGTGGTGGGCATTTCGGTCGCGATGAACGACACCCATGCGACCGTTGAAAGCGGTGTTGCGCTGACCCTTGGCGGTACCTTGTCAGCGATGGCGACCCATGTGGCCGACACGGTGACCGTGGCAAAAGGTGCCGCGGAAACAGGCGGTTCCTCGGGGGCTGCGGTTGGTATTTCCTTCGGTCTGACAGTGGCCGAAGACAGTGTGATGACGCAATTGCTGCGCGATGCGACAACGGGCGGCAGTGTGACGCTGGTGGCACAGGGCGCGGCAGCCAGCCGCACCGAAGCGGATGCGGGGGCCAAGGGCACCTCGGGCAACAGCAGCGGCAGCGAAAGTGGTGGCAATCAAGGCAGTGTCGACGACACCACCCAACAGCAGACCACGCAGGCCGGCAGCCAGGCGGCAAGCCGTACCCAGTCGGGGTCTACGCCTGGGTCAGCCAGCCAGGGCCAGTCGCAGGGCAGCACGTCGACCTCGCAGGGGTCGATGACCGTCGCCGCGGCAATCAGCCTGAACATTGCCGATCTTGAGGTCACGTCAACCATTGAAAATGGCGCGCAAGTCGACGCCGAGGGGGCTGTTGAAGTCACCGCACGGGGCAATTTTGACGCGGCGGCCAAAGCCAGCGGCGAAGCCGCCACAGGCGGAACCGCCATCGGTGCCGCCGTTGCGCTGAACGTTGCCTTTGGTGACATCACTGCGACCGTCGGAGACGCCGGGGTCGAGGCCAACGGTCTGACCGTTCAAGCGCTGATGTTTGAACGCGACGGCGACAGCACCCACACCTTCAGTGCCACGTCGATCTCGGGTGCCAGCGGCAGCAGCTCGCTGGGTATCGCGGGTTCCTTTGCGCTGAACCTGCCGTTTATCAACACCACAGCCGACATTTCTTCTGATGCGGCTGTGACCATCACCGGCGGCGGCAATGTTGTGGTGAAAGCGGAATCCACAACTGACGCAACGGCCAAAGCCGAAGCGGCGCAGGCAAAAGGTGGCACCGGCACAGGTGTCGGCGCATCGGTTGCTATTCATGTTACCGACATGGTGACACGGGCCGAACTTGCGGGCGATGCCGCGCTGAACGGGGCCAACGATCTTACCGTGGAAGCCAAAGGCACCCACGCGATGGCCACCGAGACGCTGGGCGGCGCGGATGGCGGTACAGCTGTGACGCCGGTACTGACGATCACCGTGGCGCAGAACCGTGTCGAAGCGAACATGCCCGTAGGTGGTATGCTGGACATTGATGGTGCGCTGACGCTGAACGCCGAGCTTGACGGAACCACCACATCGGTTGCCAAAGGGGCAACAACCGGTACAAGCACCGCCTTTGGTGCATCACTGGCGTTGACCGTGACTTTTGACCGAGTGCTTGCAACACTCGCACGCAGCGTCACTGCGGGCGGGGCCATATTGGTCGCGGCCACAGGTCGCACCACCAGCCGCGCTGATGCGCAGGCTTCTTCCGTCGGGGGCAAGCCGCCCTCGCAGGGCGGTGGCACAGGCAACAATTCGGCCCAGACCCAGACCGATTCATCGGTGGGCGAGGCCAACAGTCGGACCACCCAGCCGAACAACACCGCGACCAGCCCCGGCCAGAACGGCAGCAACCAGATGCGCACCGATCAGGGAGCACTGACCGTTGCCGCCGCGATCGGCATTAACATTGCCGATACTGAAGTGAGCGCGCAGATTCTGGGTGACCCTGTCACACCGATCACCGTTGTTGCGGGGGGCAGCGTCACCGTGCGCGGTGCGGCCAATGCCGACGCGGGTGCCGATGCCAATGGCAATGCGGCCTCGAAAAACAAGACAACCGATGATTCCATCGGTGCCGCTGTTGCGGTGAACGTGGCTCATGTCGACAACATTGGACTGGTCGACAACGTGGCCCTCAGCGGCAACGGAATCTCGGTCGAGGCGCTCATGGTCGCGCGCGAGAATGAATTCGAGGTGTCCGAATTGCCAACGGTCGATACTGATGGCGATACAATCCATGTGGGCACGCCCGAGATGGCCTTTACCACGGGTGAGATGGTCAAATACAAAAACGGTGGTGGCACTGATATCGAGGGTCTGACCCACGACACAGATTACTACGTTATTACCGGCGACAATGGCCGTATTCAGCTGGCCGCCAGCGAATCTGATGCAACTGCCGGCAAGGCGATCACGCTTGGAAGCCAGGGCGCGGGGGATGCGCATGTGCTGGAGCGGACCGGCGCGGACAATATTACCTTTGATCCCGACGCCACCCGCTTCGAGATCGAGCTGGACAATCCGGGCGGTCTTCAGACCGGCGAAGGGATGGTCTTTGACGCTGAAACCACGGCGCCGACGGGGCTGACCGACGGCGAGACCTATTTTGTCATCGTGGACGAAGCCGGCCGTCTGAAGCTGGCCGAAACCCGCGAGGATGCGCTGGCCGGAGAGGCCATCGAGCTGACCGACGCAGGCACTGGCAAGCTGACTCTGACCGAGAAAGCGCACAGCACAGGGGCCACCGCGAATTCCGGTGCCACGGGTGGTGATGTGGGCGTGGCCGGTTCTGCCGGGCTGAACTTCTCGTTCGGGAATGCGACCGCCAGCTATGGCGCGAATGCGGTTCTGACCGGCACCGGAAGCGGTGACAGCGCGGTCAAGGCCGAGAGCGGAAGCTATAGTCTGGCCCGTGCACTGCCCAACAGCGATGTGACCAGCAAGAGCACTGGTGTTGGCCTGTCCTTTGCCATCAACGTGGCCGATCACAACGCTACGGCAACCGTTGATCCGGGCGCGCAGGTTATCAACTTTACGGGTCTCGAGGTTGCGGCCACTGGCACCCACGCCGAGGTAAGCCGCGCCAAGGCCGGCGTTAAATCCAGCGACAATGACTCGGGCACGGCGGTCAGCGGCGCATTGGCGCTGACGGTTTCCCTGCACAACACAGACGCCACGATTCCGGCCAGCGACAACGTGCTGGATCTGGACGGCAACCTGATCGTCAAGGCGATCCACACGCTTGACGTGGATGCGCGCGCGGATGCGGACACCAAGGGTGGCAACACCGGCGTGGGGATCGCGCTGGCCCTGACATGGGCCGAGGATGACACCAGCGCGGTACTGATGCGCGATGTGTCCACCGCGCCGGACGCCGAGGCAGATGATGTTACGGTTTCGGCAGAAAGCACCATTTCGGCCCTGACCGTGTCCTATGGCAGTTCGCAAGGCGCGAAATCGCAGCAACAGGGCGGCCAGTCGGCTGACCAGCAGTCAGGTGGCGCGACAACACGGGCGTCGGGCGCGTCGGGATCGACCCTGGCAAACCCGCAGCCGGGTTCGCAGGTTCAAAGCGGCAATACCACGGCCAACAACCAGACCTCGAACCCCGGCGGGCAGGGCGGCACCGGCCAACAGGCCAGCCAGCAGACCTCGGGCGCGACAGTAAACGTGGCGGCGGCACTGGCCGGAACGATTGTTGTCAGCGATGTCACCGCGACGGTGGGGGATATTTCCATCGACGCCTCGGGCGATATGTCGGTCAAGGCGCTGAACGATGTCGATGCGTCGACCCTTGCCACCGGACTGGCGCTGAACACGGACAATGGCGACACTGGCGTGGGTGCGGCCGTCGCAGTGAACGTCGCGGTGCTGAGCGCGCAGGCGACCATCGGCATGGCAACCATCACCACCGGATCGCTGAGCGTGGAAGCGGGCACCTCGGACGGGGAAAGCAACGAAATCCAGGCGATTGCGCTGGCGGGTGCGGGCGTCAAGCAGAAGACCAACCAGCAGCAGAACCAGGGCGGCGGCGGCACCAACTCGAACGGCGGGCTGGCCATCGCGGGGGCCGCGGGCGTCAACGTTTACAGCAGCGACACCGATGCAACCATTGCAGACGGGGCCTCGGTCACTGCGGAAACCGGCAATGTGGATATGGCGGGCCGTCAAAGCCTGAGCTTGCAGAACATCGCAGGCGGCGGGGCGCTGTTGCTGAGCAACAGCAATGGCGGCGGTGGATCGGGGTCGGGCAGTGACGGCGGCACCAGTGTCGGCGCGGCTGTTGCGGTCAACATCCTGCCCGAGGATTCGTTCTCGACCAACGTGGCGATTGGCGACAATGCCACGGTTGTGGCGCAAGGCAGCGTGACGCTGCTGGCAGACGCCGAAATTCTGCCGATGGAGATCATCATTCCCGACGTCCTGCCCGAGGCTCTGGGCATCGGCGAGATTGAAACCGGCCTTTATGTGACGGGTCTGGCCATAGGTGCGTCGATTGCATCGGGTGGCGGCGACCAGCAGGGTCAGGGCTCGGATGCGGGCGCAGGTTCGGCTGTGATCAACGTCTTTTTCACCGACACCAATGCGTCGATTGGCGCAGGGTCGACGGTGACGGCGACAACCGGCGACGTGTCGGTGCGCGCGCTTTCTGCGGCGCAAGTCACGGATTCTGCCGGCTCGCTCGGCTTCTCGACCAGCGGTGCCGGGGTGGGCATCGGTCTGGACGTTACAGTACATATCGCCAATACCACCGCGATCATCGAAGGCGGCGCGATTGGCACGCCGACCACGATCCAGACCGGTGGCAATGTGGTTGTCGAAGCCGAAGGCAGCGAGGACTTCTTCCAGCTTGCAGTGAACGTGGGCGCGG
The DNA here is from genome assembly GCF_022788695.1 of Pseudosulfitobacter sp. DSM 107133. Lineage (NCBI taxonomy): Bacteria > Pseudomonadati > Pseudomonadota > Alphaproteobacteria > Rhodobacterales > Roseobacteraceae > Pseudosulfitobacter > Pseudosulfitobacter sp. DSM 107133. The sequence continues at coordinate 353,874 of NZ_CP085155.1, read as the reverse complement.
GCGACAGCACGTCGGGTGCGGGCGGGTTGACGGTTCTGGTCAACATCACTGAAACGCAGGCGCGGGTGAACAGCCCGCTTGATGCGGGCACAGACGGGGCGATGTCAATCACCGCCACGGGCAGTGTCGCGGTCGAAGCCCTGTCGAAAACAACCATCGACAGCTATGTCGGCAGCGGCGGCGGCAGCCTGAGCGGTTCGGCGGTTGGTATTTCGGTGAACGTGGTGGTCGATCTGGACGACACGCTGGCGATTGTCGGCGACGACACCAAGATCATCGCGCGCGGTCAGGGCACCGCGGTCGAGATTTCCAACGGTGTCTTTGACGGCAACGGCGATCCAGAGGTGGACTCTGTCCGCGGTCTGGCGGTCACGGCCACCAGCTTTGACGAGATTTACCAGCTGGCCATTGCGGCGTCGGCCTCGCTTGGGTCGGACAATAGCGGCAGCAATCAGGGTGGCGGTGGCAGCAGCCAGTCCGGTGGCGGCGACAGCACGACCATCGGGATCGCAGGGGCGGTCACCGTGGCGGTTCTGGACGGCGAGACAAAAGCCGTGCTGGGCGACGATGTGGACGTGAACGCCGATGCGGCGGCCAATGATGCGCAGGCCCATGCGTTGCAGGGGATCTTTGTGCGCGGTGTGGATGAAACCATTGTCGGTCAGGACACCGGCGGCGGCACCTTTGCGCTGAACGGCGATGTGGGGCTGACCGGGTCGGTTGCGGTGATCGATTCAGATCAAAAGGTCTGGGGCCGTGCGCTTGGCAACAACACGTTGCGTTCGCTGGGCGGCGGTGTCGAGCTGAAGGCCGTCACAAAGACCGATATTGACGTTCTGGTCATCGGGATCGCGGGCACCGTCAGCACAGGCAGCTCGCAAGGCGGCAACGGTTCGAGCAGCATTCTGTTTGCGGGGGCCGGTGCGGTCACTGTCAACCTTGTCGAAAATGAAGCGTTGGCCGAGGTCGGCGCGAACGGTACGATTGCCACATCCGGTGCCCTGGTGATGAACGCCGAGGACAATTCGTCGATCGTCTCGGATTCGGGTGGCGTTGCCTTTGCCGTTTCGGCGGGCAACACTCAGGGCGAGACGGCCGGTTCCATCGGTGCCTCGGTCGCTGCGAACATCATCACGCAGAACATCCGCGCCACGGTAACCGACAGCCCGATCAGTGCCGCAAGCATTGATATGGATGCGTCAAACAACGCGGAAATCGACACGCTGACCATTGCGGGCGCGGGGTCGTTCTCGAACAGTTCGACCGCCTTTGGCGGCGCCGGTGCCGGGTCGGGCAACTTTATCAACGCAACAACTCTGGCCAGCATTTCCAACAGTGCGGGCATTGGCAATGTGAACGCCACAGGCGGGGCAGTTTCGGTCAATGCGCTGGACAACAGCCGTGTCAATGCCGATGCGGGTTCCGGCGCGGTGGCAATTTCGACCGCAAGCAGCGGCAGCAACGCAGGCGCCATTGCCATTGGCGCTGCGATGGCGGTGAACCATATCACCAAGACGACAACCGCACGGATCAACCGCGGCGATGTCCATTCGGCGGCTCTGACGGTCGAAGCCCTGTCGACTTCGGATATCGACGCGCTGACATTTGGTGTTTCGGGATCGCTGTCCAGCGGCAGCGGCACGCTGGCCCTGTCGGCAGCCGGTTCGGGTTCGGGCAACGAGATCAATTCGGACGTAACCGCCGAAGTGACCAAGAGCTTGGTGACCGCCACCGGCCTCGTAAGGGTGAATGCGTCGGAAGCGTCGACCATCGACGCGCTGACCGGCTCGATTGCCGTGTCCCTGAATGTCGGCAATGGCAGCGGGTCCAAGGTTGGGGTCGGTCTGGGCATCGCGGTGACGATCAACAAGGTCAACGCTTCGGCCATCGCGCGTGTCGATGACACCACGATTTCCGCCGCAGGGCAGAATGTTGAAATTACAGCGACAAATTCAGCCTCTATCAATTCGACAGCCTTTGGCGTGGCCCTGACGGTGACGTCATCGCAAAGCGGTGCCGCGGTGGGTGTCAGCGCGAATGTGGCGGTGTCCAACAACGATATCAACCTGACCACACAGGCCCTGCTGACCGACAGCGACACGGTCGTGGATCAGGACGAAATTCTGGACGCCGCCGATCTGATCCTGAGCGCCACTGACAGTGGCGACATCACCGCCAATGCGGTGTCGGCAGCCCTGTCGGTGTCGATGTCCAGCGGGTCGACCTCGGTCTCTGGCGGTCTGACGGTTGCGGCATCGGACAACACGATCACCTCCACAACCGAAGCGTTGGTGGACAGTGTCGATGCCGCGCTGTCGGGCATGGTGGACATGGATGCGGCATCGACCAAGTCGATCACGGCGATTGTGGTTGCGGCATCGGTTGCTGTCAGCGTGTCGGGTGGCAGCTCGGCCTCGGTGGCGCTGACGGGTGCGGGGACGCGTTCGTATAACGAAACCAACAACTCGGTCCTGGCGGTCATCCGCAATGCCGAGATCACGGCAACAGATGACGTGACGCTGGATGCGGTCGACAGCACCGAGATTTCGGCCACCCTCGTGGCGGTTGCGGCATCGGTTTCGGTCGGTGGTGGCAGCGGTGCGAGCGCCAGCCTGACGGTTGCGGCGAGCGATGCCAACAACGAAGTCACCAACACCACCCGCGCGGTGATCGAAGGTGCTTCGGACGTCGAGTCAACAGATGGCAACATGCACCTGGCGGCGTCTTCGGACGGGTCGATTTCGGTGGATGCGATTGCAGCGTCGATTGGTGTTACGGTTGGCGGTGGCAGTGTCTCGCTGAGCGGTGCCGGAGCGGGGGCCAATGCGGTCAACGCGATTTCAAACACCATAGAAGCGGGTGTTATCGAAGAATCAGAGGCCACGGTTGATGGCGATCTGGAGATATTTGCGTCTGATGCGGCGACGATTTCGGCCACGGTCATCACGGCGGCCATCGCGGCCGGACTGGGCGGATCGGGTGCGGCGTCGATCACGCTGAGTGCGGCGGTTTCGCTGGCCTCGAACACCATCGAAAATATGGTTTCGGCCCACGTTGTAAATTCGACAATTGATGTCGACGGCTCGGTGGACATCCAGGCGGAGTCTGCCAAGACCATCGAAGCACTGCAACTGGCGGTTTCGGTGTCGGTCGATGTCTCGTCCGGCTCGCTTTCGCTGGCGGGGGCCTTTGGCGTTGCGGTCACCGAGAACGTGATCGGCGGATCGACCACGGCGGGCATCTTTGGCGCGCCGCTGGCGGATGTCGAAGGCAACCTGACCATCGGTGCGCTAAGCGACAGCAGCATCCAGGCGACGCTGGTTGCCGTCACAGCGGCGGTTTCCGTCGGCAGCGGCGCGGTGTCGCTGGCGATGACGGCTTCGGTCTCGCTGGCAACGAATACCATCACCAGCGCGGTTCTGGCGGGCATCGGCAATTCGACCAATGTGGATGTCGAGGGTGCGGTTTCAGTTGCGGCGACCAACAGCAATGAAATCGACGCGGTTTCGGTCGGGGTTGCGATCTCGATCAGCGCGGCATCAAGCGGTGTGGCCGTGGCGGCGGCGCTGGCGCTGGCGAAAGCCGAGAACACGATCTCCGGCTCGACCGATGCAACCATTGTCAACAGCACGGTAACTGCGGGCGATGCGGTGGCGCTAACATTGATGGATATCTCGCAGATCTATGCAGATACCATTGCGGCATCGGTCGCCATTTCGCTGTCGAGCGGCAGTGTCGCGGGCAGTCTTGCAGTTGCGGTGTCGCTGACCGAGAACACCATCACCGGATCGGGCCGTGCGGCCATCGACACCGCGAATGTGACCTCGGAAGGCGGCAGCGTCACTTTGGATGCAACCTCGGGCAAATCCATCGAGGCGGTGGGCGTTGCGGCAGCCATCAGTGTTGCGGCAAGCGGCACGCTGGGTCTTGCAGGCGCGGGTTCGGGCGCCGAAGCGCGCAACACGATCACCAATGATTTCGCGGCAGAAATCGTCAATTCGGATCTTGTGCGCGCAGACAGCTTTGTGCGGGCGAAAGTTTCGGATGCTTCGACCATCTCGGCGACGATTGTGTCGGTTTCGGCGGCGATTGCCGTTGGCGGCAGCGCGTCGATTGCGGGCGCAGTGGCGGTTACGCTGACCGAGAACACCATCAGCGGTGCCATGGCGGCGCGAATCTCGGATTCTTATGTCGATGCGCAGGGCGGTGGTGTGACCGTTGAGGCAACGGCAGACAATACGATTGATTCCAGCGCTGTCGCGGTCGGCCTGTCGGTCGCGGCGTCGGGCGGTTTCGGGGCTGCAGGCGCCGGTGCGGGCACCAGCGCGGTCAACACGCTGACCAACAGCGTCGAGGCCAGCATTGCAGCGGACAGCGATGTTGATGCGACCGGCGCAGTGCTGGTCTCGGCCAGAGACAGCTCGCAGATCACCGCAGACACGTCGGCGGCCTCGGCAGGGATCAGCGGCGGGTCGACGGCGGCGGTTTCGGTTGCCATCGCGGTGCCGATTGCGACCAACTCGATTTCCAGCACAACGCTGGCCACGATTGACGACAGCGACGTTGACGGCAGCACCGTCTATGTCAAATCCCTGCGCAACGGGGCCATCAATGCCATCGGTGCGGCGGTGTCGGTGTCGATTTCGGGCTCGGGCTATTTCAGCCTTGCAGCTGCTGGTGCAGGCGCCGTGGCTACAAACGTTATCGGCGGCGGGGCCGAGGCCTCGGTGCGCAGCAGCAACGTGACCGCGACGGGCGGTGGTATCACCGTGGACGCGGATGACACCAACAGCATTGACTCCACACTGGTTGCGGCGGCGGTGTCGATTGCCGCCAGTGCCGGCGCGTCGATCAGCCTGTCGATTTCGGTGACACTGGCGACCAACACGCTGACCGGCATAACGCTGGCCACAATCGTCGATTCCGATGTGGACGCGGCGGGCCTGCTGAAAGTCGATGCGCGTAACATGAACACCATTGACTCGCTGGCAATTGCGGCCTCGGTTTCGGTGGCGGCGGGCTATGTCGGTGTGGCGGGTGCGGGTGCCGGTGCGGTGTCGAAAAACACCATGTCGAACACGGTCGAAGCGTCGATCATCAATTCGACCGATGTGGATGCCGATACCGGCGTGGACATTGATGCGCTGGATGAATCCGTCATCTCTTCCACAACAGCCGCTGCCGCGCTGAGCGTTGGCGCAGGGGCGGGTGCCGGGGCAATCTCGGTTGCGGTCACGCTGGTCGAAGTTGAATATGACACTGCGGTTCAGGCGCTGATCGAAGGATCGGATGTCGAAACCACAGCGGGCAATGTTGACGTAAAGGCGCTGGCTTCGGGCAGCATCGACGTTGAAGGATACGGCATCGGTGTTGCAATTGCGGGCGGTGCGGTTGCGGTTTCTGGCGCAGGCACCGGTGTTGTCACCTCGGTCAGTGCAAACAGTCTGGTCGAAGCGGCGATCCGCGCCGGATCAAATGTCCGCGCGCTGAACGGTGGTGTGCTGATCGACGCGCAGGACGAAACAGAGATTGATGTTGATGCGCTTGGCGTCACGCTGGCCGTGTCCGGCGGCTCGGTCGGCTTTGCGATTTCGGCAACGGTCATTGTGGCCGAAACCGAAATCGACGGCACCGTGCGCGCGCAGATTGACGACAGCAACGTTCAGGCGTCGGGTGGCAACGTCGAGGTGTCGGCCAAATCGATAACCAGCTCTGATCTGGAAGCGACGGGCATTGCCGTGTCCTTCTCGGGCGGCACGGTTGCGGGGGCCGTGGCCGTTGCTGCAGGTGTTGTACACAACCAGATCGGCCAGAATGTCGAGGCACTGATCGACGGTGCAGACCAGGAAGACGGCCAGTCCGTGACTGCATCGGGTGCGATACTGGTGACAGCGGAAGACGCGGTCATGATGACCTCGATCTCGCGCGCGATTTCGGTCTCGATCTCGATCGGGACAGCGGCACTTGCGGTTTCAGTCTCGGCGGCCGTGTCGACCAATACGCTGAATGGCACGACCATCGCGCGGGCCAAGGATTCGCGCGTGGATGCGAATGGTGGCGAGATTCGGGTCAAGGCAATTTCCAACAGCAACCTGGACACGCAACCGATCGCCATCGCGATTTCGGCGGCGGTTTCCTTTGTGTCGATGGCAGCATCCGGGGCAGGGGCTTCGGGTATCAATACCGTGACACGTCTGGTGTCAGCTACGGTGGAAGAGGATGCCATTCTGACGGCGTCGTCCGCTGTGACTGTCGAAGCCCATGACAGCCTGACTGCGAATGCCGAAGTGGGTTCGGTCGCGGTAACGGCGGGTCTGGTCGGTTTGGCAATCAGCGTTGCCATCGGCAAGAACCTGATTGCAACACAGGTGGTTGCGGCCATTGACGACAGCCAGGTAACCGCCGAGGCGGGCAATGTCGAAGTGATTGCGGATGCGCTGCACGCCAACGGTGATATTGAAACAGTGGTGCGCACCATTTCGGTCGCGGCTGCGATCGGCGGGGCCGGAGCGGGTGGCGAAGCGGTTTCGGTTCTGGAAACCGATGTGACCGCGCGGGTGCGCAGTTCGGCGCTGACCGCGCAGGGCGTGGGATCACTGGTCAAGGTTGATGCAGACAGCACCGATTTCGCCACTGCCGACATCTTCGGCCTTGGCGCGACGCCGGGCATTGCGGTGACCGCCCTTGTGGGCACCGGCATTGTCGAGGGGTCGACACGCGCCTTGATCGACGGCAACAGCTCGATCAACGCCAACGGCACGCTTGACGTGGCCGCCGACAGCACCGCGCAGGCGCTTCCCGATGGCGCGGCAATTGCCGTGGGTGGCATCGCGGGTGCCATCACGATCATGGATGCCCAAGTAAACCGAGTGACCGAAGCCTATATCGGCAGTCAGGTCACACCGGGCCTGACGGTTGATACACGTCTGGACCGGATCACGCTGCCTGTGCAGGACATCCCCTTCGCCAGCGGCGAGCTTGTCACCTACTCCTCGGGCGGCGGTCAGGTGATCGACGGGCTGGTCAATGGTGCGCAATATTACATCATCGCCGGTCAGAACGGTCGGGTTCAGCTTGCAGAGGCTTCGGGCGGCGACGAGGATTTCCTGGCACGCAAGGTGGTTGACCTAACGAACACCGGCACCGGCGCCAACCACAGCTTTACCCGTGCAGCAACGGCGGGTGTCGTCGGCACTGACACCGACAATGACCAGATTTCGGTCGCAACCGGCGGCGTGCCGTTCCAGACCGGCGAAAAGGTTGTCTACAATTCGACCGGCGCCGCCATTGGCGGGTTGACGAAAGGGGCGACCTATCTGGTTCAGGCGATGGATGACGGCACGATCCAGCTGGCCAAACTGGCACCCACAGGTGCTGCGGTGGATACTGCGGGCAACCGGATTTACACGGGCGACGCCTTCACGCCGTTCAGCACGGGCGAGCGGGTCACTTATGACAACAACGGCAATGCCAGCATTGGCGGTCTGGTGCAGGGGCAGGAGTATTTCGTTGTCGTGGGCGATGATGGCTACATCCAGCTTGCGGACAACCTGGACGGCTATGTCGATACCTTTGCCAACACCATCGACGTGGGCCTGCCCGCAACCGAGTTCACCACTGGCGAAGCAATCACCTATGTCAAAGGCACCGGCAGCCTGATTGGCGGTTTGACCTCTGGCCAGACCTATTATGTTATCGACAACGGCGGCGGCCTTGTGCAGCTGGCTGCAACGCTGCTGGATGCGCAGAACGGCGATGCCATCGACCTGACCTCTGGCGGATCGGGCTTTGGTCATCAGCTTCAGCGCACGGGCGAGCCGAATGTCAGTTTTGATCCGGCCATAAGCCTGGTCAACCTGACCTCGACCGGGGGCGGCGCGCAGCATGTGCTGGAGCGCCAGCTGCATGGAGCTTTTGCCTTTGATATCACTTTGGACCTGCCCGAAGATGTCTATCTGCAAGCGGGCAATCTGGTTGATGTAACCGGGGCCGGTTCCGGCACCCAGACGTTGCAACGTCTTGCAATTCCGTCGGTCAGCTTCGCGCCCAGCACGCTGGCGGTTGACGCGGGCATTGCGCCCGACGCGACCACGCTGAACACCAACGGCTACGCGGTGAACGTCGCCGCGGAATCGACCTATATCGCGAAAGCGGACAGTCTGGCCGGGGGCTTTGGTCTGCTGGCCGGTGCGACAGTGACGAAATCGGCGGCCAGTGTTGTGGGCGATACCATCGCCTATGTCGGTGAAGCGACCACAGTGATTGCAAGCGAGCTGGATGTTGTCGCGACATCGCATGATTTTGCCTATTCGCTGAATGAATTCTATGCGCTGGCGGGCGGGTTGACCGTGAACGTGACGATTGCAGATGCGATCATCGACAGCCGCACCGAAGCCTTTGTCGGCACCCGTGCCGGTGCGACGCCGACGGCGAACACCACCACCACAATCACGCTGACCGACAACGCGAACGGCGACGGAACGGCCTTTATCGACGCGAACGGCAACCAGACCGCCGAAGCGCGGGCCGAAGGTATTGCGGCCTCGTTCGGGGTTTCGGTCAACGTTCTGAATCCGACTGCCGATGTCTCGGGCGTTGTGCGCGCCTATGTGGGGGAAACCACGGTTCTGGACGCTGACAGCCTGACGGTTGAGGCCAATGGTGACACCATGGACGCGACCACTTCTGTCACCTCGGGGACCATTTCGGGCTTTGCGGCGGTCAGCATCCTGCAATCGCTTGCCAAGGTCACCGGTGAAGTCGAAGCCTTTATCGGAGCGCAGAATGCCGACGGGTCAAGCCTGACTGCGGCACCTGTTATCACCATCACGCCGACGGGCGGCGATATTGGTGACGGGGCTGTCAGTGTCAACGCCATGTCGGACATGAACGCGCTGGCGGATTCGATCCTGATTACGGCAAGCTTTGGCGTTTCAGTCAGCGCGGCGTTGCCACGGGCCGAGGTCAGCGGCGCGACCCGCGCCTATGTGCGGGATGGAGTGACGATGTCGGCGGCAACGCTGGATGTGTCGGCGGGTACGTCGAAAGCCAATGACGTTGTCTATACCGCGACGACCAACACCATTCTGGGAACGCTGGCGGGCATTGCATCGGTGTCTTACCTGAAGGGTGAGGCGATTGTTGACGGCGAGGTTGCGGCCTATGTTGGCGCACCTTTCTACGGTCCGGTGACGGGCGGGGCTGGCGCGATCAACATTGGTGGCGCGATCAACGTCGACGCCTGGTCGGATATGAACGCCACCGGCGGATTTGGCGAAGACGGTTTCTCGGGCAATCTTGCCGGTCTTGTCAGCATCAGCGTCTTTGACTCATGGACCGATGTCGCGGGTGACACGCGGGCCTTTGTCGGGCAGGGCGGCACGCTGACTGGTGCGACCTTGGATGTCTACGCCTACGGCGATTACGACGCGCTGTCGAATACGCTGGGTGTGTCGGTTGCGGGTCTGGTGACGGTATCGGATGTGACGGCGAATGCGAATGTCACAGGTACGGTAGATGCGCATATCGGTTCGGCTTCGGGCGTGTCACCGTCGCTGAGCAACATCGGTATAGTTAACATTGACGGTCAGGTGAATGTCACCGCGATCGGCAATATGTACGCCGCACCGACAGTTGTATCGCTTGGCGGTGCCCTGGCTGTTGCAATTTCGTTGATCGAACAGAATGCGACAGTGTCGGGCACGGTGCGCGGCTATGTCGGTCAGGGAATTGATCTGGATGCCGGCGGGCTTGCCATTCTTGCGGATGCGCCCTTCACCGATGGCGGTGACAACAGTTCGCATGATTACGGTTTCGGGGCCTATGTTGCCGGCGCAAGCGTTGCGGTCAGTGGCCTTGCTTCGGTCACCGATGTCACGTCGAACGCGATGCTGGACGGCACGGTCGAAGCCTTTATCGGCGCCGGTGCGGCGCAGGGCGCCTCGGTGGTGACCACCGATGTCAACGTCGGCGCAGGCGGGATCACCGTGGTGGCCGACAGCGACATGCGGGCGATAGCGAACCTGTTGGGCGTCAGCGTTGGCGGTGTTGTCTCGCTGGCCTCTTACCGCCCGACTGCGATCCTTGAGGGCACGACATCGGCCTTTGTGCGCGACGGTGTTAATCTGAACGCCGGTACGCTGGATATCAGCGCAGGCAAACTGGTGCCGGGCGGTGACAAAGTTGTGAACCGTGCCGAAGCCACATCGTTCAGCGTGAACATCTCGCTTGGCATTGCGGCTTCGGTTCTGGATGCAGTTGCGAAATCCCAAGGCACCGTCCAAGCCTATATCGGCACGTCCGACGGTGTGGCGGCAGCGGGCGATCCGAATGCGGTGATCACAGTCACCGGCGGCGTTGATTCCCTGAACGTTTCGGCGCTGAGCGATATCGACGCGGTGGCCCGGACCGAAGGCGGCGCCGGGTCGCTGGCGGTCACGGTGGGTATTTACCGGCCCACGTCGATTGCAGGCGGGACGACACGCGCCTATGCGGGCGACGGGGCCGATCTGCGCGTCAGCGATCTGAACCTGACAGCGAACGGCGATGCCAAGTCCGACTCCAAGATTTTCGAATTCTCGGCGGCGGGGCTGGCCAAGGTGACAGGTCTGTCACCGACATCGCTGACCTCGAACAATGTCGAAGCCTATGTCGGACGCAGCGACGATTCGACCGAAACCAGCATGATCAACGTCAACATCATGACCGTTGACGGCACCGGGCGGGGCACTGTCGATGCGGTTGCGACCGGATCGACCGAAGCGCTGGCGGTGACCGAAGGGTTCGGGATCGCGGGTGTTGTCGGTGTGTCGCTGACCACGGCGGTGGCGGATATGCAGGGCAAGACACGCGCCTATGTCGGGCGCTACACCAACCTGACGTCGGGTGCGGTGAACCTGACCGCCTCGGAAGCGAAAGCCGAGGCCAATTCCAGCGTCAAGAGCACCGATTTCGGCATCGCCGCGACGGTTCAGAAACTGGAATCGCGCGCCAATGCGAGCCGGATCACGGAAACATTCGTGGGTGACTATTCGGTGCTGGATCTTGGCGGTGCCAATCTGACCGGCCTGGCGACCACCGACACCGGCGCGTCGATGGCCAATGCCACGATTGATGCACTGGCGGGATCGCTGGGCGTTTCGGTGACCGATACCACCGTAATCGCAACTGTCGGTCAGGGCACCTTCCTTGAGGGGACGCCGGAAGAACAGACACAATCGTCGCGCACGCGTTCCTATATCGGGGACCATGTGACGGTGGCAAACACCGGCACGGTGACGCTGAACGCAACCTCGGACACCACCGTTTCGGCAGATGTGAACAGCGCGCAAGTGGCAGGTCTGGCGACGATTTCGCTGACCAAGATCACCGCCAAGGCCGCCCATGACACCGAAGTGTTTGTGGACGATTTCAGCACTGTCGATATTGACGGTGCTTTGAACATGACCGCGATGGGTGAGACCACCGCGGCGCCCCAGTCCAAGAACACCGGCATTGCGCTGGGTCTGACACTGGGCGATGCAAAGGTGAAAACCGAATTGGCAAGCGATACGCGCGCTTATATCGGCAAGGGCGGCACCACCTCTGCCAGCAGCATCACCATGTTGGCTGACGCAGACTATACCGCGACAGCCGCGTCACTGAACACCTCCATAGCGGGCCTTGCGACCATCACAAAGCTGGATGTCGACGTGGTTGACGACGGCACTGCCGAAATCCGAATTGGGGCCGAGCAGGGCGATGTTTCACCCGGCACAACGATTGTAACCTCAACCAGCGGCAAGATCGATCTCGATGCCGATCTGACCTCGAACGCCACGGCGATCACAGGGTCGAAATCCTTTAGCCTCGGCGGGAACTTCAGCGGGGCATCCACAACTGCGACAAATAATGCCGAAATCATCGGACGGATTGGCGACGGTACTGCAATCAGCGCCGCAACGACGTTCAACTTGCAGGGCAAAATGCTCGGCAAGTCGGATTCCTCCGCGACTTCGATCAGCGGCACCGGTGGCGTAAGTTTCGCGACTTCGACAACCCATTCGACCTTTGCCGGTGGCGTCGACATCACCACCGGATCGGGTAGCATCCAGGCCGGTCAGTCCGCCACGATCCTTGGCCTGCTGAACCATACCGGCGACGCCTTCTTGCGCTACACCGATGGTTGGGGCGCATTCGGTACGGCTGGGGCTACATCCTTTGCCGGGCTTGCTGCGATCGATAACACAGTAATCGACATCGACAACAACTCGACGATGAATGTGGTTGTCGGCCAGAGCATGAACATGACGTCGAACACCGGCGATATTCTGGTCGGCGCACGGCACAGCAACGAAACCTTTGGTGCGGGAACCACCGGGTCGTTCTCCTTGGCGATCCGGGCCTCCAACATTACCGTGAACGCCAACACCAACGGCACTACCACGCTGCAATACCTTGGTGATGTCGGTGACGGCAGCTTGGCTGCGGCAGACAACCTCAAGTTGGATGCTGTGGCGTTGTCTGCGGCAACATCAAGCATGGCCTCGGGTGGCGGGGCGCTGTTTGGCAGCTTTGCCGGCGGCGATGCCAATTCCCGCTCACGGCACGTTGTCGATGTCACCTTCGGCGGCACTGGCAGCACGATCAATGTCACGGACAATATCGAAGGCATTGCCTCGCTGTTGTCGGACGCGGATGCGTCGGGCACTGGCGGTGGCTTTGGTGGGTTTGCCAGCTCTGTCTCTGTCGGCACCAACGCCGGGGCGACCGGCACTGTCAACTTCAACGTCGGCAACACCAACCATGTCGAAGCGGGCAACCTGATCCAGCTGATTGCCGAGCAGGGTGGTGAAGGCAGCGACATTTCCGACGGTACGATCGTCAATTCGAACGCGGGTAGCAACACCATCAACTTTGGCAAGAGCCACAAGCTGATCGATGGCAATACCATTACCTACAGCGGCACGACCTATGGCGGTGTGGTGAACGGCAAGGAATATTCGGTTGTCGTGGTCAACGACAACGAAATCCGGCTGGGTTCGAAGTTCGGCTCGGGCCAGGTTTCGAGTGTGCAAGACACAATTACCATTCCGGGCCATACGTTCTCGGATGGCACGATCACACCTTACGACGAGGTAATCTATAACTCGAACGGTGGCACGCCCATCGGGGGGCTGTCGAACGGCACCAAATATCAGGTCCGGGTGATTGATGAAAACACCATCAAGTTGCAAACCATCGGATGGAGTGAAACCCAGGTTGATGTGAGCCGCACCCAGATCGGGGCGGGTGATAACATCATCAGCGCCAACAACAGCTTCAGCAATGGCGACGCGGTCACCTATCGCGGCCCGGAACCGGCCGAATTCTCTAGCGTGACGGTTGACGGTACGTTGACAAGCACGGATCCGTTCAGCTTCTCCTACAACGACAACGACCGCATCTATGCGCCCGACCACGACTTTGTGACGGGCGAAAGGGTGCGTTACACACGTTCGGCCAGTGGTGTTTCGCCGGTCACTTTGAGCGGCTTGTCGAACAACGGGGTCTATTACGTCAACGTCGTGAACGGGAATTATATCCGTCTGTCGACAGACTTTTACAAAGCCACGGGCACCGATGATCCGGGCACTGGTGGCACCGACGAAACCGGTGTTTTTGAATTCATCGACATCGAAGAGAACACAGGCACCAATGCCTCGAAAACTGTCCACAAACTGACATCGCTCGACAATCCGAAGGTCCTGACCGAAGGCGGCGTCTATTTTGTCGGCAGCGGCGGCGGCGCGTCGTTCGAACTGTATTACGATGCGGCACTGAACAATCCGGTCAACTTCAACGTATCCGGAACCGGCGGAAGCCACCGGTTTGTCAAAGAGGGCATCAACCTGACCTCCACCGGCCCCTCCTCGGGTCAGACGCTGGTCTTTGACCTGACGGCCAACAACATCTCGGGCACCTTTGACGGTGTCGGCGGCGCGGCAGGCTTCCAGCTTCCAAGTTCCGCAGACGGCATTGTGAACAGCTCGGCCGGCGGCAGCGGCGGCAGCCTTGGCTGGAGCAACGCGACCGGCCAGACTTATGCCGCGCAAGTTGCCAGCACGAATTTCGACGTCGCAGCAAATGCACATCTGAGCGCGAAAGACATCGTGATCACGACCGATGGCGACGCCAATGCGGTTGCGAATGCCGATGGCGGCGGCGGCGGGGCCATCTCTATCGGGGATGCCCAGGCCTATGCAACGGTGGTGAACACCAGCCTGATCAACATCGGCCAGAACGCCGATATCAACGCACTGAATAACGTCACGATTTCAGGCATCCTGAAATCCTACAGCTCGTCCGAGGGTCAGACGACCAGCGGCAGCTTCCTGGGGGCCGGCGCAGACGGCAAGGCCGTGTCGCGCCTGTATTATGGCGTAGACCAGATGATCAACGGCGACATCACCGCCGGGAACGCTTTGATCATCACCAACTCGGTCGACAACAACGCAGTGGCCAAGGCCGAGGCCTATGGCGGTGGTGTGTTCGGTGTCAGCACCAATGTGAACGCGACCGCCGAGGTGCGCCGTGCGAACCAGATCGACGCGTCGAACGGCTTCTGGGGCGACCACCGGATCACGCTGCTGCGCGACGAAGCTGCGGGCGGGTCCACCGCGAACAAGATCAACGCCTATTATGATGCGTTCCGCGGGGCCGAGATTACGGTTCTGGGCAGTGCCGATCTGCTGGGCGAGACCGTCCAGATCAATTCGGAGCTGGCCCGCAACCGTGCCAATACGAACACCAATACGACAGCCGGTGCCGCTGGCGGGTCTGCTGTGTCGCGGTCGACCTCGAATATTGTCGGCGAAAACCGCGTTGTGCTGAACAACGGTGCCGAGGTCACCGGGAACACGTCAATTCTGGTTCAGGCCAAGAACAATCAGACAGACAACTATGCCAAGGCCAAGGCACGCCTGTATGCCATTGGCGGGTCGACCACAGCGGATGCCACCATCGGTGTGGACAACGATGTGAAAATCGAAGGGCATTGGGAGTCGATTTTGCGCACAGCCGATCTGGATGTGAATGCCATTGACCAGAACATTTCGAACAACCGCAGCCGCAGTGCGGGCGGCGCGTATATCGGGCCAAGCCATCGCGGCGGGTCGGATACGATATCGCTGACGCGCCATATTTTCTGGGAAGCGCACGTTATCTTGCTGGGTGAACCCAACCCCTATCTGCACATCGACAAGGATGGCTATATCCGGTCGTTGTCGAATATTGCATTCCTGGGCACCAACGCCGGCAAGCAGATCAATGAACGGCTGAGTCTGGCCAACAAGCAGGTCATTCTGGACGACATCATTTTTGATCAGGCAGGCGAGGCGACATTCTATGCCAACGCAGATTCAACATATGGGTCGCAGGGTGTCATCTGGGGCAACGAAGGTCTGATCGAAAGCCAGCGCAGCTGGGATCATGTCACCATCATCAATGAATCCGACTGGGATCTGGTGATCAACCACATCGACGCCATCGACGGCGGCGCAGTGGTCAAGGTGCAAGTTGACGATATCAAATATGACGGTGCCGGAGCCGCAGGCAATACTTCGAACACTGCGGGCACCGTTGGCAATACATTCGAATTCCGCCTGAACCTGTTCTACCCGCAAACCGAAGTGCGTATTCTGAACATGGATCACGCGCTGACCGATTTCGATTTCTACACCGGCCCGAGCTTCAGCGGGACCGCGCTGAACGAGCCAACCAGCGACATCATCCTGCTGGGCGGGATCGAGAATACATTCGGCCACACAACCATCATCAACGAACGTGGTGACATTCGTGTGGATGAGCGCGATCAGGTTGTGCAGGATACACTGCTGCCCGATGCAATCTTTGACGAAGGGCTGATCCGCACCAACACGATTACCGTCGATGCAAGCGGCGACATCGGCAATCAGAATGCTGCTGTGACCGGAACCGATGCACGTGCCCGCAAGGCCATGTCGGTCGAGCTGATGCGTATCAACCATGCGGTACAGAATGAAGATCCGGTCGAGCTGAAAGAAGTGTCGCTGGTTGCCACAGCAGGCGACGACGCGGTTCTGGACATCACGCTGCACGACCGCACCACCGATGGCACCAGCGCGCTGTCTGTCGAGATCGAGAAAGTCACTGCCGGCGACGACGTTGATCTGGTGATCAACGACAGCAAGGCGGGTAATGCTGTGTCGACGCTGAACGGTGTGACCGTTCAGACCTACAACCCGCCGAACCTGACAAACACGGTTGCGCGGACCGGCAGCTATTTCCGCTACTGGAGCCCGGACGCCGATGGCGGGGCATCCTATTACGACTTCCTTGCGCGGACGCTGGGCACAACGTCGACCGAAGTGGATTCGACCTATACCTTTGCCGAGGTGCGCGCGGGCGATGACATCGACATCGGCCACCTCACCACCAATCAGAACTATATCGGGGCTGAAAACCGCAACTACCGTACCACGGCGATCAGCTATGGCGCGATGGACCCGATGACCAAAGTAACGCCGATCACACTGAGCAGCGATGTGCCGGATACGACAATCAACTTCGTGGTTTACGGCGACGTTGACTGGACCGGTGGCACAGTTCAGGCCACGGAAGTCGAACAGATATTCCTGACGACCAACGGCTATATCCACGCCAGCGAACTGATCGGTGATATGCTGGTCGGGCACATCCATTCGACCGCAGACGATGTTGTACTGCGCTCGGGCGGGCGGATCTTTGATGCGGACGGACTGGCGACGGTCGATGTCACGGGCAACAACATCACGCTGTTGTCCGGTGTGACCACGGGTGGCGGTACAACAGCGGGTGGTCTGACGATCCCCACCGGTACAACCAGCCCGTCCGCGGGCGGCATCGGCACGCAAACGGCCAACGGTTCGCAAAGCTCGTTCCTTGAGATCAACGTGGATCGCAACAACGCGGGCGGCACGCTGAATGCATTCGACGTGAACGCGACCGATACGCACACGGGCATCTACATCGACGAGTTGACAGGCGACCTGCGCGTCAGCCTGGTTCAGACGGTCGAGAATGTATCGTTGCGCACGGTTGCAGGGTCGATTGTGGACGCAGATGACGACACCACCGCCGATGTCATCGGCCAGACCATTGATCTGGACGCAAACGGGTTTGGCGCCTCGATCGGTCAGCTTGGCAACGATCTGGAAATCGACTCGAACATCGGCAATTCCGAGGTGGACTTTGCCGACGAAGCAGCCCGCGATGCGGCGCTGAACAACACGCTGCTTGACGATGTGTCGCTTGAAGCCAGCAGCAACATCTTCCTCAGCGAGACCGACGGCGCCCTGCGGCTGGCGCTGGCCCATGCGTTCTATGGGGTCATACGTCTGACGGTACGCGAGACTTCGGATACAGACGAACATCTGTATCTACAGGATCACGGTTCGGCGCGGTTCGCGGAATCGAATCTGCGAAATCCGGGCTTCCAGCAAGATTCCCTGCGCACCTTTGCACATGGCACGATTTTTGCGGAAACCGGATCGGTGACGCTGATCGTAGGCGACAATATTGCCTTTGACGCCAATGCCGATGTGCTGGCGAACGGCGACATCACGATCCGTGGTGATGCGAATGCGACCGACGGTGCTATCTCGGTGGCGGACCCCGATGTGACATGGGGCACCAACATGATCCTGCGCGGCCGGATCATCGCCAATGCCGATGTGATGACGCCGGGCATCGACGGCTATACGGGCACAGGCAATCCTGCGCTGGGTCAGGCAGTTGCCACTTATACCGCACCTGGGTCTGTGATGACGCGGATCTTTGGCAACGACGACGTTGACATGATCCAGTTCGGAGATGCGGGCGGGGTTGCCGGTGGCGCTGTGCAGGGCAACGCCGGCTATATCTACCTTGGCTCGAAAACCCGCGTTTATGGTTCGGCTGATCTGCCGGGTGCGGGTGGCCAGAACGGCAAGAACCTGACCCTTGGGAACGATGGCGAGGACATGTTCCGCGTCTTCTATCTTCAGGACACGGCGACCGTCACGTCGCCGTCGATGCTGAGTAACCCCAATGACAGCGATCCTGCCTACGGGCCGGACCTGACCGATCTGGGCCGCCAGTTTGCCGAACATACCCTGACCCTTGACGGTCAGGCCGACACTGACACCTATGAGGTCTATGTGCTGGGGTCGAACGGAACCGACACCCGCAACTATATCATCAACGTACTGGACAGCGGTCACGAGAACGACGGCGTTGACGAGTTGTTTGTTCTCAGCCCTGCGGGCGATGACGGCACTGACGACATTTTCCTGCTGCGCGGTATGCAGGACATCGACAATGAAAACGTCGACCGTCCGGGCTTTGTGTCCCTGCTGCATGGTACTGTTTCCACCGATCAGGACGTTGTTCAGTTCAACGAGGACAGCGCCGAAATTCAGCGGATTCAATACGATACGGGCATCAACGGGCGTTTGACCGTGGAAGGCCGCGAAGGCGACGACCAGTTCTATTCGGACGACACAACCGTGATCACCACACTCGACGGTGGCGCGGGTGACGATACGTTCCAGGTTGGCCAGATCTTTGGCATGAACCGGACGCTGGACGCCAACATGCTGCCCAACGACGTGTTCCCCGAACTGGTTGCCACCACCCGTGGCTGGCTGAGCCCTGGCTCGTCCTCGCCGCTGCTGGCGCAGGGCGGATCGGGTAACGACACCTTCCGCGTCTATTCCAACCAGGCCGAACTGCGGCTGGAAGGGGATGACGACAACGACCTGTTCATCGTTCGTGCCTTTGCGCTGGCCGCAACGACCGACTTTGACTGGAATGGTGACGGTGTCATCAACAAGGCCGACCTTGAAGCGGGTCTGGCCGTGCAGATCGCCGCCAACAACGACCTGAACGGCGATGGTGGTATCAATTTCCTTGATGTTTACAAAACGCTGAATGACATCACCGATGATGTCATCGTGCTGGACGAAGACGGCGTTGCGACGCCACAGATCGGACTCGGATTCTCGGTTGCGCAGGCACCGGACATCCGCGCCGGGGGCGGTCAGGACGAGGTGCGCTATAACGTCAACGCGCCGGTGTCGATTGATGGCGGGGCCGGGTTCGACAAGATCGTGATCCTTGGCACAGAATTTGCCGACGACATCGTGATCCGCGCCGACGGCATCTTTGGCGCCGGCCTGAACGTGCGCTACAGCACGGTCGAGGTGGTCGAGGTTGACGGTCTGGAAGGTGATGATGAGTTCTTTGTGCTCTCCACTGCCTTTGGTGTCAGCTATCGCGTGATCGGTGGGCTGGGGTCCGATGTGATCAACGTCGGCGGCGATGTGACCGAGGACATTGTCACCCGCGAGTTGGAAGGGGCGACCGGAACGGTCGATCACCTCGTCCGCTCGGGTGATGCGCTGTACGACGGTGTTGTGATCGACGGGTTCGACTACAACGTGGCACGCGACGGTGAAGGTCTGGTTGTGATCAACGAGGAAGCGGCGGGCGATACCTCTCCGGGCCGCACTGTGGTTGGCGAGCGCGACACCATTGGCGCCCAGTTCGAAGATACCTATACCGTCCGTCTGGCCGAAGCTCTGACAGGCAGTCAGGTGGTCTATGTGACCGTTTCTGCCGCGCGCTCGCCGCAGGAAGAACAGGACGATTATCCGCTGAACGCGGCACCGCTGCCGAACGGTCAGGGTGAATCGATCTGGCTGTCTCTGGACGGGCTGTCAGGCGCTCATACCAACAATTATGGCGGGCTTGCCACCACGGCAGACGACGGGTTCATGCGTCTGATCCAGGTGAACGGTCAGGACGTCTGGGTGTCACAGAACGCTGTGACCATCGCCTTCTCGGCGGATGGCCTGACACCGGGCACGTTCAAATGGGACTCGGAAGTTTCGGTCAATGTCTTCGCACCGGATGATTTCCGTGCCGAGGGTGACCGCGTCACCGTGATCCAACACTCGGTTGTGTCGAACGTGGCCAAATACGATGGCATCGACGTGCGAAACGTCGAAGTGGAAGTGCGCGACAACGACACTCCCGGCGTGCGGGTCCGCGAAATGGACGTGACCACACCGGGCGTCGAAGACGGGCGCACCATTGTGGTCGAGGGCGATGACACCACCAAGCTGACAGACGAAATCCGTCTGTCGCTGGCCAAGCAGCCTGCGGGCACTGTGGTGGTCGATCTGGTTGTCGACATCGACAGCAACAACGCGCTGGAATTCTTTGAAATCAGTGATCCGCTGAACCGTCTGACGCTGTTTGCCGAAACGTCGGTGCGTGCTGACGGCATGGTGGTGATCGGTCAGATCACCTTTGACGGAACCAACTGGGACGATGAAATCAGCGTTGGTATTCAGGCCCGCGATGACTACGTCCGCGAGGATCTGGAAACCGCAGTTCTTGAGTTTGAATACAACGTCGCAGAGTCGGGTGATAAGGATTACACCTTCCCGAACGAACGCTCGGGCTTCCAGTTGCTGGATGTTGAAGTTTATGACAACGAAACCTCGGGTGCTGTGGTTCTGGAATCCGCTGGCGACACGGTTTTGGTGCCGGAGGCCTTGGGCAAGGATGACGATTATCAGATCCGTCTGACTCGCCAGCCTGATGACAGCGTGACAGTTGCGGTGCTGACCGATGGTTTGGCCGATGTGACGGCGATCAACGGCATCACTATCTCGCCCGAAGACTACGCGGATGTGGGCGGCTTGCTGGCCACGCAGATGTTCAACGGCAATGTGGTGTTCGGCACCGATGGCGGGGTTCTGACCCTGACCCGCGGTGAAGGTTCGGATCTTGGCAGTTTCCACGACGACGGTTTCTTTGGCGAAAGCCTGGAACCGACTGTCCGCTTTGACGGGTCGCTGACATTTGCCACCTCGGGCGGCAACCTTGCCATCAACGGCACGGGTGTTGGCGCAGGCTTCTCGAATGGGGAAACCCTGCGGGTGCGAGCAGGCTCGGTGAACGGGTTTGATCTGAACAACGACGACTACACCGTGCTTTCGGTGTCCGCGAACCAGATCGTTCTTGCGCAGACCGGCACATGGGCGAAAGCCGGTGCCGAGGACGATGTGCAACTCTCCGACTTTGCCGTGGTTCCCGGCCAGCGCGTCCGCGTTGGTGGCAGCCTTGTGGCACCGTTCGAAGATGTGGTGACCTTTGGCAACGACGGGGTCAACCTGACCCTGACACGGGCCGTCGGCAGCTTTGTCGATGATGGCTATCTGGCCGATCAGTCCCTTGTTGTGATCGCGGATGACGACAACGGGTTCGAGGTGAACAACGGCACATACACCATTCTGTCGGTCAGTGCCGGCACAATCACCCTGACTGCCGCAGGCACATGGGCGCAGGCCGGTGCAAGCGTTGAAGAAGTGGCATTGGCTGTTTCGAACGACGGCGACTTTGTGGTGGAATCCGTCTCGGAGAATGGCAAGGTTATTACGCTGGCCGGTGCCGCACCGCTATGGATGGAAGGTGCGACCCTTGATCCGCTGGTGTTGTCCGATCTGGCCGAGAACACCTTCTTCGAGGGCACCGTTTCGTTTGGTGAGGAAACCGATCCGCAGTCCTTCCCGGGACAGTTCATCGACACCGGTGTGACCGGCGCGCAAGAGGGCTGGCTGGCCGATGGCTTCCTTGAAGGGCAGTGGGTGCGTGTCTATGACCTGAGCGGTGTTAACGAGACGATTGAAGCCAAGGTTCAGCTGATCCGTGGCGACAACGACTCGAAAGATGCCAAGTTGCAGTTGATCCACGTCACAATCAACGGTGTGGAAAGCACGCTGGATGCGACGTGGCTGGGCGATGGCACGGCGGACAATGTCCGTGTGGTGCGGATTGCAGCCGAGGTCAGCTTTACCGATGCAAACTGGTACGATCTGCAAGAGGTCACGCTGTCTTCGGACGACGACTATATCATCCCGCCGACACGCGACGGTGTGAAAATCTTCCCGGTCTCGACACATCTGCTGTCGAAGCTGCGCGGCCCGCTTGCGGTTGAAGGCGGCCCTGCCGGTGCCGACCGTTCGCTGACAGCCGGTGTCAAACTGCCGGGCGAGAAAGACGATTTCCTGATCGCCATTGGTGCGCAGCCGCCGGAAAGCCAGCAGATCGACGTTCTGAACATTTTCAACGACTCGAGCCAGGCCGACACCAGCGGCATCATGGACCAGACCACCCTGCGCGGGTTCGGCATGGCAAAGGATCTGACCTTTGAAGGTCTCTCCGGCCCGCTGTTCGGCGAAGGTGATGAAGGGTCCAGCTCGATCACGGTTCCGGGCGGCATCAGCTTTGGCAAGGTGAACTATGGTTCGTCCAGCGTCGGGACTGATGGCACGCAATCGACCATCGAGGTGGTGAACCTGCTGCTGGGTGCAGGGAACGATTATCTTGATATCGTCGGCACCCTTGATCCTGCGCCCTTTGTTTCGGCGCAGAATGAATTCGATCTGTATCTGCCGGGCGCCGATCCCGACAGCGAAGACCTGTTTGACGCCTTCTATACTGTCCGTTCGGACGATATCGACTGGAAGGCCGAAGGCTTCCTGCCCGGTCAGACCGTCTTTGTCGAAGGCATCAGCGGTATCCAGTTCGAAGTGGTCGAGGTCGCGGATGCGGTCTATCTGGATGGCGACGGATTGCCGGTGGATGATGGCCTGGGTGGCATCCTGCGTGACCCCAATGACAATTCGATCCTAGTCTTGCGTGCCGTGGACGGTCAGGGCCAGCCCGCTGTTCTCAGCAGCGCGCAGCAGCAGGCGCTGACCAGTGCCTTTACCGCCGAGGTGCGCCTGATTGCCATCGACGCACTGGTGATCGGCAACTTTAACTACACCGTGCAAAGCACACCAACCGGCGCTGTGCTGGCAGGCATCGACTGGGAGGCCGAAGGCTTCCTTGAAGGGCACCTGATCAACATCGGTGGCGAAGACGGCAGCTTTGACGAGGCGGTGCAGTACCGCGTTCTGTCGATCGACGGCACCGTGATGGAAATCCTGGGCGAACCGATCGCCGCAGGCAGCTATACCGCCAACATCTGGGTACAGGGGCCGCATGGCTCGCTGACCACAGTGCATGGTGGTGGCAACCTGGCGGTCGAGACGCTGGGCGATTACACGGTTGACACAATTGACGGTGACAACACCCTGTTGCGGCAGGATGGGCGCAACTGGGCCGAGGACGGCTTTGAGGTCGGACAGATCATTCAGCTTGGCGCCGAAGGCGAGACGCGCACCGTACTTGGCATCGCGAATGCATCGGCATACGGCTATGACAGCCCTGACTTTGCCGCCGCCACATGGGGTACGGGCAGCATTCTGATCCTGTCTGGCGATCCCTTTGCCGCGGGTGACCTGCTTGCCACCGACGTACACAAATCCATCGCCACACGGGTAGAAGTGACCACAACGGTCACCCTGCTGGCGGACAAGCTGACCAACCTTGGCGGCAACTGGGACGATTTCGAAGCGGGTCAAGTGATCTATATCGAAGGCATCCCCGGCGGCTTTACCATCGAAAGCGTCGAGGCGAATGTCATCACGCTTGCGGGTGCGGCAATCCACAAATGCGTGATCGAACCGGGTTCGGAAATCACTGTCTATCGCATTGATGTCACGCAGGATGCAGGGCAGGGCGGCCATGTTGGCGGCGACCACTTTGTTGTCGGTTTGCAGTTTGACCTGACCGCGTTTGGAATTGATACCAGTGACGGCATCGACGCGCAGGAACTGGCCGTGCTTGGCGGCTTGAACATCGCGGGTGTCGATCTGCAAGACGGCGTCGACAATGCCGAACTGTCAATCCTCTCGGGTCAATTCAACCTTCAGGGTATCGGCGTTGACCCCTCGGACGGGCTTGACGCGGGCGAGCAGGCGATTGTCGATCTGGTCAAGGCCAATATCGACATGAACAGCGTGCTGGCCGGCTGGAACAGCCCGCTGGTGGTCTACGGTGACACCTCGCAGGACGGCGTGTGGTATTCGGGCCATTCCTATGACCGGCTGGGGCTTGAGTTTGGCCCGAAACCGTTCAACCCGTTCCCTGATCTGCCGGATGAAGAGAACGAGGATGACGAGTGGGTCTTCCCGCTGGCGAACTCCTATGATTATGCAGGCGACGATGTTATCGACGCCAGCGCCCTGTTCCTGCTGCGTCCGGCCCCAACGGGTATCCTGAACGTCGGCTTTACCGCCTATGGCGGCGCGGGCAACGATCTGATCGTTGGCAGCCAGGCGGGTGACCATCTGGCCGGCGGGTCGGGCGACGACACCATCCTGGGCATGGCGGGCACCGATCACATCTATGGCGACAGCGGTGTGAACGTGAACATCCTGACACGGGCGGTTGATATCGCCACATCAGACCGCAGCCCGGCTCCGACAGTTGACCGGTTCCAGGGCGCCTCCGACCAGACCTTCAAACCGGTCCGTGCGGCCACACCAATGCGCGACGACATGGTTGCGGGTCAGGACGTGATCGACGGCAATGGCGGCAGCCTTGCTGATACGCCCAACATCATCTTTGGCGACCACGGTGAAATCCTGATGTTTGTCGACGATCCGAACCTGCCACCGAACCTGGCGCAGCGGATCCAGACCACCAGCCTCGACCTTGTGCTGGCGATCAACTCGAAAGAGTTCCAGAACGGTGGGGACGATGTCATCTTTGGCGACGACCAGCCCGATGTGCTGATTGGCGGCGCGGGCAACGACATGCTGGACGGGCGCACCAATGACGACCTGATCTTTGGCGACAACGTGTTCCTGACCAACCGTGGCGACGACATCACCAGCCTGCGCTTCCAGGCGCTGGCAGGTATCATGCTGTATTCGCGCACCGACCGGAACACGCCGACCTATATGGGCGCGGGCACGTCGGCAGCGACAACACCCGAGTTCCCTTATACCACCAGCGGCACGGCTTCGCTGGGCGAGGACAATTCTGGCCGACTGCTGACAAACGGCATTGCGCAGAACTATCGTGATCCGACAGGTGCGGACTGGTGGGCCTCGTACAACATCGATTATGCGCTGTTCCACAACTTTGCAGTGGAATACGGGCTGGCTGGTGTCGGGTCTTTCGGCAACGACTACATCGCCGGTGGGGCAGGCAACGACCAGATCTTTGGCCAGATGGGTCACGACTGGATCCAGGGCGACGGTTCGATCGACGATGCGGTGGCCAACATCGCCCATGTGGGTGCGGCCCGCGTGCCGGGTATCGACGGGATCATCCACGATCCGACGGGACCGCTGACAGTTGTTCCCAGCTTTGAGGCGCTGACCGACGGTCAGGACTATATCGAGGGCGGCGGCGGTCGTGACGTGATCTTTGGCGGTCTCGGTCAGGATGACATTGTGGGCGGTTCTTCCGACTTCTTCGGGCTGGGCATCCGCGACGATCTGAAAACCGGCGTCGACGGGTCCGAGAGCCTGCTGGTGCAACTGGGTCTGACTCAGCAGCAACAGGATATGGTTCTGAACAACGGTTCCTTCCTGCGACCCGACAGCGACGACTGGCTGTTCGGCGGCGCCGGAACCCAGATCGACCGCAACAACGGTTTCGATCCCGAACTGGGCAACGACGGCACAGCACAGCAATACGGTGGTGACGTGGTGACCGCGCTGGGTGTCGCATATGCCGACAAACATGGCCGCGACAGCGATGCCATCGTGGGCGACAACGGCGATATCATCCGCATCGTGGGCACCAACGGCATCGATGTGAACCCGCAGGGCGACCTGTCGAGCCCGCAGTATGTCGAGTTTAATTATGACAGCTACGGCGGCGAGAAGATCGTCGTGCGCGGTGTGCGTCTGATCGACTATACGCCGGGCGGACCCGATGCAGCACCTGACAAGTTCTTTGAAGAACAGCCGGGCGCCTATCTGATGTGGGGCGAATGCTGTGATCCCGAGACCGGCTTCTGGTCGATGGATATCGGCGGCCATGACGAAGTGCACGGCGAGACCGGCGACGACTTTATCTACGTCGGCGGCGGCTTTGACCGGGTCTTTGGTGATGCGGACAACGACGATATCATCGGCGGCTGGGGCCATGACTGGATCTCGGGCGGCACCGGTATCGACGGTATCCTTGGCGATGACGGACGTATCTTCACCAGCCGCAACACCAGCGCGCAGCGCGCCGGTGAGTTCGGTCAGAACGAGACGCTGTATGGCATCGACTATCTGCTGAACAGCGATCCCGACACGCGCACCAGCCAGGGCAATGTGCTGAGCGAGCTGATCCGCACGCCGGGCAATGTTCAGGTCGAATTGATCAACGTCGCGGGCGATCTGAAAAAGTCGGTCGATCTGACGCCCTTTGCGCTGGACGACGCCTTTATCATCGACGATCCGCTGGCGACCAATCCGGTGTTTGCCGACGACGTCATCTTTGGCGGGCTTGGTGTGGACTTCCTGCACGGTGGCGACGGTGACGACGCCATTTCCGGGGCCGAGGCGCTTGAGAGCGGCTATGCACCACGCTTTGACGCGCAGGGCAACTTTGTCGGCCTCTACAAATCCGACTTCAACAGCCCGTACAATCCGTCAGATATCCTGCGGTTCGGCGACGACACCGATCCGTGGAACGATCCCAAGCCGATCCAACAGCGTCTGGGCGAATTCTTCCTCTATGACGAATACGATCCGCGCCGCGTGATCCTGTTCGATGTGAGCGATCCCAACATCGTCTGGAAGGGTGACGCCTATGATCCGGCTGATCCGTTCAACACGGGCGGTTTGCTGCAATACTTCCTGAACAACACCAATGACGAGGGTGTCAGCGAACTGGGCTATGTCGCCTTCAAAAATGACGGCCGCACGCCTGACTACAGCGTGGCGATGGAATATCGCCAGTCGGACGGCGACGACGTGATCTTTGGCGATCTTGGCAACGACTGGCTTGTCGGCGGCACCGGACGCGACCGTATCTATGGTGGATTTGGCAACGACCTGATGAACGCCGACGACGTGCTGGGTACAATTGATCCCAACGGGCCGATCGGCAACCGTGGGCAGCTGCCGCTGGACACAACCGACCAGTCGCCCGACACGCATTGGACCTATGAAGACCGCGTGTTTGGCGGGGCCGGCCTCGATATCCTGATTGGCAACACCAAGGGCGACCGCCTGATTGACTGGGTGGGCGAGTTCAACTCGTACCTCGTGCCCTTCGCGCCCTTCGGGATTGCGACGGTCAGCCGCCAGGTGCCACCGCATCTGTTCGACTTCCTCTATGCACAGGCCTATTCGGATGGTGCAGACATCACCCGCACGGCGGATGGCAACCTGCCCAACCACAACGACCGTTATTCCAACGTGGCGCTGTTGCAGGGCGGTATTCGTGGCGAAATCGGTCTGGTGACCCAGAAAGATCACGGTTACTGGCAGGATCAGACCGGCGGGCCAAGCGATCCGCAGGCGGGCAACGTGCCCGGCGGACGGCGCGACGTGCTGCGGACATCGGACTTTAACAACAATTCCGGTGATATCTTCATCCGCGATACGGGCAATATGACCGTCCAGGGTGGTCAGATGACATTGGCCGCATCCAGCAACACCAGCCAAAGCTCGGCGGTTTACAACCTGGATGAATACCTGCCGATCTACTACGAAGTTACGGCGCAAATCTCGTCGGCCAAACCGACGGGCGGGGCGAAATCCAATGCGTTTATCATCTTCGACTATCAGTCGGACATTGATTTCAAATACGCAGGCATCAACATCTCGAACAACAAGATCGAGATGGGGTATCGCGACGCCACCGGCTATCACGAGCTGATCCAGTCGAACAAACCGGTCCGTATCAAGCCGAACACTTTCTACAGTGTCCTGCTTGCGGTGAACGGGAACAACGTGACGCTGGCAATCGACGGGGTGAACTGGTTCTCGTATGACTATGCGCCGGTGCTTGACGAAGAAGGTCTGCCGATCCCGCTGAACAAAGGGTTCGTTGGCTTCAGCGTTGACGGCGGCGTCGCCACAGTTGACAACTTTACCGTACAAATCCTGCCACCCGACTGGACCATAGAGGTCGAAGACGACTTCTCGACCCCGGATGCGGCCAACATCTTTACGCCTCAATCCGGAGATTGGTCCGTTCAAGGCGGCAGCTACGCAGCGGATCTGAACGGCGCAGATGTTGCGATCAGCCTTGTCGATCTTGCCAGGACTCCGGCCTACAGCTCGATTATCGAGATGGAAGCCACGGTTGCGGCAGGCAATGCCGGCGGTATCGTCTTTGATTACTATGACGACACCCGCTTCAAATTCGTGATCCTCGACGCATCGACTGACCAGATCATGGTCGGCCACCACGAGGAAAGCGGGCTGTATATCGACCAGACCTTTGTCAAATCATTGCAAGACAACAAGGATCACGACCTGAAGTTCACCACCAGCGGTGCGGCGCTGACCATTATGGTCAATGGCGCGACAGTGGGGGGCCATTCCTTTAATTCGGTCCTTGTGGACGGAGCGTTTGGTTTGATCGGGTTCGGTGACACGGAATTCAAGGAATTCGTGATCCGTAACAATGATCCTGCGTTCAATGAACCCGAGGCGCTGCATGCCACCAGCATCGGCAGCAACGGGTCGGCAAACCTTGTGACGGCGCAGGATATCGACGCGCTGAAAGACGTGGCGATTGACGCGCTGGTCGAAGAACTGGGCCTGAACGCACAAGAGGCAGCGATGCTGCGGTCGACAAACATCAGCATCCGCGATCTGGACGGTACGCTGCTGGGCGAGACTGACGAAAGCGGCATTGTGATTGACCTGGATGCGGCGGGCCACGGTTGGTTTGTCGATCTGACGCCGCTGTCGAACGAGGAATACACTGCCGATGTAAACGGCGTGCTGCGCGCCCTGTCGACAGAGGTTGCTGCGGGCCGTGTCGATCTGCTGAGTGTTCTGACGCACGAGTTCAACCACATGCTGAATTCGCCACATCTGGCGTCGGCACAAGATGGCTCGCTGTATTCGGCAGAACTCTCTGCGGGCACCCGCCTGTCGATGTTTGGCGACGAACCCGCAGAAGCCGGCAGCGGTCAGGTTCTGATCTATGACGATATGCTGGGCGGTTTTGTCACCGACGAAGGCCTGCGCCACAGCACATCGGGTCGCACGCTTGATCTGGATCTGAACAGTGACGGCGACGGGCTTGTTCAAGTCGAAAGCTCTGACGCTCCGCCTGTCGATACATCGACGCAATCAGAGCCGGTGAAGGGTAAAGGCAAGGGCGCCAATGCGGACCAGGGTGAAACGGTAGATGAAACCGTGATCGCATGGTCAGAAAACAATGGCTTGCTCAAGCGGCTTGGGTCACTGTTCAAGAAGTAATGGCACCTGATCGGGGGGAAACCGGACAAATATGACGACCGATACGCCCGCCGATCAGGCCAAGCGCGCCGATACGACCGGACAGGTCAGCTATGCCATCTTCGACCAGGCGCTGTGGACGCAGTTTTCGAACGCGGCATCGGCCGAAGAGTTTGTCGGCACCTGGCTTGCCCTGCTGTGCCGCAATATCAACGGGGCGGTGTCGGCGGTTGCCGTTCTTGGCGATCCTGATACAGGCCCCTTTGCCCCCGCCGCGCATTGGCCCGAAGAGAAAACGGTTGGCCCTGCGGTCATGGCCATCGCAGAGCGCGCCCTTGGCAAACGCCAGCCGGTATTGGCGCAGGAACAGGGCGAGAATGCAATTGCCCTGCCGTTCCTGCTGGATGACCAACTGTATGGCGGCATCGCGATTACGGTCGCGGCAGACGGCATGGCGCCGGCCGAGGTGATCCGTCATTTGCGCTGGGGTGCGGGCTGGATCGAGGTGCTGCTGCGCCGCGATCAGGGTGCGTCATTTGAAAAGCTACAGGCCCGCACCGCGACGGCACTTGAGATGCTGGCGACCGTGCTTGAGCAAAAGGGTATCAGTGGCGCAACGAATGCGCTGGTGACGGAACTGGCGCGCAGGCTTGGCTGCGATCCCGTCAGCATCGGCTTTGTGCGGCGCGGCGGTGCGCGGGTGCGCGCGGTCAGCCACGCATCGGGGTTTGGCAAGCGGCTGAGCCTGATGCGCAACATTCGCAGCGCGATGGACGAGGCGATTGATCAGGAAGCCATCGTGCTATACCCGCCGCGTGCCACCTGGGATTACCGCGTGACGCTGGCCCATGAAGAACTGGCACGCAGTCACAAGGCGGACCATGTGCTGAGCGTGCCCATTCAATACGATGGCCGGATCATTGGCGCGCTGAACCTTGAAAAACACGGCTCCGACGGGTTCGACGACGACACCGTCGAACTGGTGGACGCGGTGGCGACCATTGTCGGCCCTGTGCTTGAAGAAAAACGGCGCAATGACCGCTGGCTGGTGTTCAAAATCTTCGAGGTGCTGGGCAACCAGTTGAAAAGCCTGCTTGGCCCCAGCAACTTTGGCTACAAGCTGTCCACGGTTATCTTTGTCGCGCTGGTCTGGTATTTCTACACCGCGACAACAACCTTCACGATCACTGCACCGGCAGCGATACAGGGGTCGGTTCAGCGTACGATCGTGGCGCCGTTCAACGGCTATCTGGCCGATGAAATGGTGCAGGCCGGGGCGCTGGTGGAAAAAGGACAGGTGCTGGCCCGGCTGGATGACCGCGATCTTGCACTCGAACGGCTGCGTCTGGTGACATCGCGCGGGCAACGGCAGGCGGAATATGATCAGGCGCTGGCCGACCGTGAACGGGCACAGGCCAATATCATCGAAACCCAGATCCGCCAGATCGAAAGCCAGATAGCGCTGGTCGACGAACAGATTGCGCGTACCGAGGTCAAGGCGCCGTTTTCGGGCGTGGTGGTGTCGGGGGACCTGAGCCAATCCATTGGCGCGACGGTCGAGCGCGGCGAGCAATTGTTCCAGATTGCGCCGCTGGATGCCTACCGCGTGGTAATGGAAGTGGACGAAGGCGATCTGTCTGAAATCGAAGCGGGCCAGACCGGTCTGTTGCGCGTGTCGTCGCTGCCCGATGTGCCACTGGCTTACCGGGTCGACCGGATCACCCCGATTTCGGCGCAGGCGGACGGGCGCAATTTCTTTCGTGTGGATGCCACGCTGCTGGACAGTGATCCGCGTTTGCGCCCCAGCATGGAGGGCGTCGCACGCACCGATATCGACGAGCGCCTGCTGATCCAGGTCTGGACTCGTCCGCTGATAAACTGGGCAAAACTGGCCTTCTGGCGCTGGAGGCCCTGAGCCGATGTCCAGCAAGTATCTTTCGCAGAACTGGTATCGCGTCGCACATCTGAAACCACGATTGCGCCGCCATGCGTCGTTGCACCGGACCCGCTATCGCGGCCAGCTTTGGTATGTGCTTCAGGACCGGACGTCGGGACGGTTTCACCGGTTCTCGCCCTCTAGTTACCGCATCACGTCGATGCTGGATGGCAACCGGACGATGCAGGAAATCTGGGACACCACCACCGAACAGCTGGACGACGAGACGCTGACGCAAGACGAAGTGATCCGCATGATCGGCCAGCTTCACTCTGCCGATGTTCTGTTTGGCGACCTGCCCCCCGACATCGAAGAAATTGCAGATCGCGGGGACCGCACGCGCCGACGGATGCTGATGGCCAGCTTTATGAACCCGCTGGCCTTGCGATTGCCGGTCTTTGACCCGGACGATTTTGTCACCGCAACCATGCCGCTGGTGCGGCCGCTGATCTCGTGGTTTGGCGCGCTGCTGTGGATGTGCATTGTCGGCTATGGCGGATTTCTTGCCCTGTCGCATTGGGGCGAGCTGACTGAGAACGTTTTTGACCGGGTGCTGACCGCTCAAAATCTCGGACTGCTGGTGCTGTGCTATATCTGCGTCAAGGCGGTGCACGAGCTGGGCCACGCCTATGTCGTCAAACGATGGGGGGGCGAGATTCACGAGATCGGGTTGATGTTCCTTGTGTTCATGCCTGTGCCTTATGTGGATGCCTCGGATTCGATCAGCTTTCCCAGCAAGTGGCAGCGTGCGCTTGTGGGGGCGGCGGGCATTCTGGTGGAATGTCTGCTGGCGTCGATTGCAATGATCGTCTGGGTCGGTGCCGAAGACGGGTTTGTGCGGGCCTTTGCGTTCAACGTCATGCTGATCGGGGGCATTTCGACGATTTTGTTCAACGGCAACCCGCTGCTGAAGTTCGACGGGTACTATGTGATGTCGGACATCATCGAGATCCCCAACCTTGCACAGCGGTCGAAAAACTATCTGGGCTATCTGGTCAAACGCTATGGCTTCGGGATGAAGCTGAAGGACTCGCCCGCCAACAGTTTCGGTGAATCTGTCTGGTTTGTATTCTATGCGGTTGGGGCCTTTGTTTACCGGCTGTTCATCACCTTTGCGATTGTGCTGTTCGTCAGCACAAAGTTCTTCTTTCTTGGCGTCATCATGGCGATCTGGGCGCTGGTACTGATGTTCGGCTGGCCACTTGCCAAACAAATCTGGTTCCTGATTGCGAACCCGGGATTGCGGCGGCACCGTGGCCGCGCCTTTGCAGTCACCGGCGGGGTGCTGGCGCTGGTTCTGGGCGGCCTTTTTGCCGTGCCGTTGCCCCAT
Source organism: Pseudosulfitobacter sp. DSM 107133 (assembly GCF_022788695.1). Classification (NCBI taxonomy): domain Bacteria; kingdom Pseudomonadati; phylum Pseudomonadota; class Alphaproteobacteria; order Rhodobacterales; family Roseobacteraceae; genus Pseudosulfitobacter; species Pseudosulfitobacter sp. DSM 107133. Next base: position 321,263 of record NZ_CP085155.1, on the reverse strand, counting down.
GCAACCATCGCAGAGGGGGTCATTTGGGTGTCGGGCGAACGTATCGTTCACAGCGAGGCCGACGGGATCATCACCGAGATTGCCGCGCAACCCAACGGTCAGGTCGAACCGGGCACGGCGCTTGTGCGGCTGGATGATCCGCTGGTCGGGGCACGGGTCAGGATGCTGGACGGATATATGGAAGAGCTGCGCCGCCGTCTGGTTGCGCAAAGCTTTACCGACCGCTCGGCAGCCCGCGTATTGCAAGAAGAACTGCGTGCCGCCGAAGGGGACAAGCAGTTGACCGAACGCAGGCTGGAAAATCTTACAGTGCGGTCCAGCGCAGAGGGCACATTGATTATTCCCGGCGGTGAAGAGATTTTGGGGCGATTCGTACACAAGGGTGATGTAATCGCCTATGTGACCGATTTTACGAATCCTCTGATCCGCGTGATTGTTCCAGAAGAGCATAGTGACCTGGTACGCAGCGAAACCCCTGCGATTAGTCTGCGTTTTGCATCCGAACCCGATAGAATTTTACCGGCAAGAATTACCCGCGAAGTGCCTGCGATGTCTGCAACTTTGCCCAACATGGCTTTGTCGACCGAGGGTGGCGGTAGGGTTGTCATGGACCCGACCGCGACGCGGCAGCGCTTGGCCCTGTCAAAACTTCTTCATATTGACGTCAGTCTGGCCGAAGGGACTACATTTAGATATCTGGGAGAAAGGGTCTATGTCCGCTTCGATCACGCAGATGAACCTCTCGCCCGTCAGATTTACCGGGCCGCACGACAGGTGTTCTTGCGCAACTTTGATCTGTGACAAAATAGGGGCGTAGATCTGACCTAAACGCCTCATTTACAACGCAATTGCTGTGTTGCATGGTTACTCTACGTCAAACTGCTAACTCATTCATTCTTGAGGGAGAATTTCATGACTCAGCTGCTATTTTACGAAAATGCCACGCCTGTAAGTGCAGAGCGACATAAGAAGACATCGGTCAAAACCGGGGCCAATTACAAGTTTGCCCAGAACGTCAATTCGGTCCCGCTGACGGCGATCGAATTCGGACAGGCATCGATCGAATATCCGATTGTGTTCACCGGCAACGAAAAGTCCGTCATGCCCTGCGCGATCCTTGGGGCCACGGCCACCAAGAACCTGTTTGTTCAGGAAGATGGAAGCTGGGGCGGCAAATATGTGCCCGCGTTTGTACGCCGCTATCCGTTTGTGTTTTCGCACGACGAAGGCAGCAAGAACCTGATCCTGCACATCGACGAAAAATACGAAGGTGTGAACAAGAAGGACCTTGGCGAGCGGCTGTTTGATTCCGAAGGCAGCCAGACACAGTATCTGAAGAACGTTCTGGCATTCCTTCAGGATTATCAACAGCGTTTCCAACGCACGCAGATTTTCTGCAAACGCCTGCTTGAGCTTGAGTTGCTGCGTCCGATGGAAGCGCAGTTCAGCATGCCTTCGGGACAGCGTCAGTCGTTGTCGGGGTTCCTGACCGTCGATCGTGACAAGCTTAAGGAAGTGTCGGACGAGGATCTGGGCAAGATGCTGCGCTCGGAAGAGCTTGAGTGCATCTATCTGCACCTCGCGTCGCTGCGCCACTTCGGGTCTATTGCTGAACGCTATTCGGCAGATGACGCGGGTGGGGCCAAGGAAACCGCAACACCTGCGCCCGAAGTCCTAGCCGACGCAGACGCGGGCACCGACGCCAAAGAGGTCCCGCAACCAACGGATGCTTAACCTGGATGCGGGGACGCATTTTGCAGCGCGCGCCATTCATCCGGATGGCGCGCAGACACTTTCAAAAGTCGTGCTGTATCCCGAACGCGAGGAGCCGCGCCACCATTGGCTTGATCCGGCAGAGAATGTTGTCCGGTTTGTCGGCGACCGGCTGAACGCACCGTTCCTGAAGCTGCGGCTTCGGTGGTTGCTGCGTCGTGTGCTGGTCAAATCCGGCGCAATTGCCGCGCTGAACGATGACGGGCTGTCGCTGCGGTTGCAGCTGTGCCGCCGTGCGATCCGGCGCAATGGCCTGACCGACGCCGAGGTGGCCGAAGCCTTTGCCCTGATCCGCGAACTGTCACGCCGCACATTGGGGTTGTATCACCACAAGGTGCAGCTTTTGGGTGCGTTGGCGATGATCCGTGGGTCGGTCGCCGAAATGGAGACAGGCGAGGGCAAGACCCTGACCGCAACGCTGGCCGCAGGCACGGCTGCGCTGGCCGGTCAACCTGTGCATATCATCACCGTAAATGACTATCTGGCCGCCCGCGATGCGGCAACGATGCGCCCGCTGTATGAACGTCTGGGGCTGACGGTCGGGGTGATCGAACATGAGGTCACGCCGTCTCAACGTCCTGCGGTCTACAATTGCGACATTGTATATGCGTCAAACAAGGAAATTGCTTTTGACTATCTGCGCGACCGCGTGCGGCTGGGTGGGCCACCACGCAATGCGCAGCTCAAGCTGCAACGGTTCTTGTTGCCCGCGTCAGAGGCGTCAGGCCTGGTGATGCGCGGTCTGACATTTGCCATCGTCGACGAGGCCGACAGCGTGCTGATTGACGAGGCGCGCACGCCACTGATCCTGTCGCGCGAGACCGACGCCGAGGCCGAACGGATCTGGGCAGAAACGGCACATACGCTCGCCCGCGGTCTGTTCGAAGACAAGGATTACACCATTGATCGCGACGAACAGCTGATCGAACTCACCGCGCGCGGCAAGAAAACCCTGGAGCGGATGGGCAATTATCGGGGCGGCATCTGGAGAAACCGCATCCGGCGCGAACAGGCCGTGACACAGACCCTTGCCGCACTGTTTCTGTACAAGAACGGCGAGGAATATATCATTAAGGATGGCAAGGTTGTGATTGTCGACGAACATACGGGCCGCGTCATGGACGAACGGTCGTGGAATGATGGCATTCATCAGCTGGTCGAGGTCAAGGAAGGTGTCGAGGTCACGCCGCGCAAGGATGTGCTTGCCCGTATGACCTATCAACGGTTTTTCCGCCGCTATCGCACGCTTGCCGGCATGACTGGCACCGCGCGCGAGGTCACGGCAGAGCTGAACGCTGTCTATCGTCTGAATGTTGTCCGCATCCCCACCAACGCCCGGTCGCGCCGCCGTCGTCTGGCGCCGCGTGTCTTTGCGAATGAAGACCGTAAATGGACGCGTGTGATCGACCGGACCCGTACCTTGCACGCAGCGGGGCGTCCGGTGTTGATTGGTGCGCGCACCGTTGCCGCGTCAGAAGAGGCATCTGCACGATTGACGGCTGCGGGACTGTCACATGCGGTACTGAACGCACGTCTGGATGCCGAAGAGGCCGAGATTGTCGCCCGCGCCGGCCAACCGGGGAGCATCACCGTAGCCACCAACATGGCGGGGCGCGGGGTTGATATCGAACTGGGCCCCGGCGTGTCCGACAGCGGCGGCCTGCATGTGATCCTGACCGAACGCCACGATTCCAAACGCATCGACCGCCAGCTTGAGGGGCGGACCGCACGGCGGGGCGAGCCGGGATCAAGCGAGGCGATCCTGTCGCTGGACGATCCCTTGCTCGTGCGCATCCGCCGCCCCGTCTTGTCGCGCCTCGCACTGGTGCCGGGCTTTCCAGGCCGTTTGGCCGCGCGGGTGCTGTTCCGCACGGCACAAAAACGCGCCGAAAAAACCCATGCCCGCGCCCGTCGCATTCTGCTGGATCAGGACCGGCGGATGGGTATTATGCTTGCCTTTTCGGGCAAACCTGAATGACTTGCTCTCAAGGAGACCGCGAGATGTTGCGCCGTATTCATTCCATTCTGTTGGCCCTGCCACTGCTGGCCCCGGTCGCCGCGCAGGCGCAAAGCGTCGATTGCGTGATCGTGCCTGCGGTCACGGTACGGCTGGGCGCACCTGTGTCCGGTTTGATCGAACGTGTTTCGGTGGAACAGGGCGATATCGTGAAAGCCGGTCAGATTGTCGCTACTTTGCGCGCCGATGTGGAGCGCACGGCGATCGAGGTGCTGGCCTTGCAAGCCGGAAGCACCGCCGAAATCGAGGCGCAGAAGTCGCGTTTGGTGCTGGCGGAAAAGCGGCTGGAACGTGTGCGCACATTGGTCGAGGGCGCATTGACACCGCAAGAGCAACTGGACACCGCCGAAGCCGAGACCGAAGTGATCAAGCGCGAACTTGCCATCGCCGAGATGCGCCAACAGGTGGCGGGTCTGGAGTTGTCGCGTGCGCGCCAGCAGCTTGAACAACGCCAGATTATCAGCCCGGTTGACGGGGTCGTGGTAAACCGGGTTTTGTTCGACGGAGAATTCCTGGCGCAAGACGGCTATGTTGTGACCATCGCCCAGATCAACCCGCTAAAGGTCGAGGCCTATCTACCTGTTTCGCTGTTTCGCGACGTCGCGGTTGGGGATGTGCTGACAGTACGCCCGGGCCCACCCGTCGAAGGTGCTTTCGAGGTGCCTATCGACGTTGTCGAGCGCGTCTTTGATGCGGCCTCTGGCACCTTTGGCATCAGGTTGCATCTGGAAAATCCAGATCTTGCAATCCCAGCGGGGCACCGCTGCGAACTTGACCTTCCGCCCGGAGGCTGAAACGGCGTTGCCGAAGGGAAAGACACAGCAAAAGTCGCACTTCAAGGTAGCGCGCGCCCTCGATCACGCGCTTGCGAAGCTCATGATGTTTGATCAGTTTGCGCTCCCGAGTACGACGTTCCGCTTGCATCAGGTGGGCGGCGGCACCGTAATAGCCGTCACATCCTGGCATGCTTTCATCCGCGAAATGATTGCGCTTCAGTTCGCGGAATATCGTTGATCTGCAGCGCTTCAGAACGCGCGCCATCTCATCGACAGGGACCTTTGCGTACCTCCAGCGTTCTATCTTACGTCGTTCTGTGATACTCAGTTGCTTGTAAACGGCTCCCATACCGATTCCTCTCGTTAGATAAACTACTGTTTTCTAACAAGAGTCGCAGTTGAGGGTAGCGCTCGCCAGATGTGAACTCACGGTGAAGTGCAGTTCTTGATATCTCGTTTTACTCCAACCGGTTCTGTATTTCCATCAGGTTGCTTTCAAAGACCTCAGCGGGCGTCCGGTAGCCAAGGCACTTGCGCGGCGTTGCGTTGAGGCGGTGGCAAATCGACCTCAAATATCGATTTGTCAGCGCCGTCGGTGCGGTTGATCTTGGCAGGTATCGGCGCAGCCTGTTGTTCGTATTCTCAACAGTGCCTTTCTGATAGGGCGCTTGCGGGTCACAGAACCAGGCATCCGCACCGATCCCGGCCTTGAGATGCTTCCATGCCGAAAACTCGGTGCCGCGATCAAAAGTGATCGACTGGCGCGCGTCGGCGGGCAGGGGAGCCAACCCGTTGATCAGGGACTCCATGATCGGTTTGGATTGGCGATCTTCATTACGCATCACGACGGCATAGCGGCTGACGCGCTCGACCAGTGACGTCACGTTTACCTTCCCATGCTCCTTGCGGAACATCATCAAGTCGCACTCCCAATGGCCGAATTCCAGGCGTTCTGAGACGCGCTCAGGCCTGTGTGACAGGCTTTGAACGTCGAATATGTGGGTTCTGTTGTGCCTGCGGTAACCACGCGGCCGGCGGCGACGGCGATGCTCAGGGAGATGGCGGTAGAACTGTTCCTCGCGACCGTCTTTGGAATAGGCAAAGCGATAGATCGTCTCGTGGCTCACGCGGATCGGGTGCCGTTCGAGCCGCATCCGGCCGGCGATCTGTTCGGGGGACCAGCCAGCCTTCAGGCGGTCTTCGATCGCGGCTTTCAAATCAGGGTGAATGATCATCTTGCGATGGATCGCGCGGCGCTGCTCATATTTGTCCTGAGCGACGAGCGCGTGATACCCGTTTAGCTCAGGAAGTTCGTCGTCCGTGTACCGATTACGCTTAATGTCTCGGTAGATCGTGGACGGGTCGCGACCCAGTCGATCCGCGATCTCTGAAATCGGCATTTTGCCTTCAAGCCACTTTGCAAGCTTGCGACGTTCGTCCAGCTTCAGGTGACAGTAGTGGGTTCCCATTCTTCATCCTCCGTGCAACTCTCTGTTTTAGTAAAGAATTTGCACTTCGTTTGTGAATCCACCAGACTGTAAGTCTGATACTGATAATCTTCATTATGTAAAATTAATCACACCAGGACACGGACGACACGCCTGCAAACGCCTCACCCGGCGCGCGGCATCGCATTGTTGCGTCGCAGTCGTTTTTGCGCAGCGATCCGAAATGCCGCATTGGGTGCGCCGTAACTGTCATAGCCGGCGCGGCGTTCGAGGATTTCGATGAACATCCCACCGGCAAAGGGCTTCGAGTACAGCTGGAAAAACGCGCCGTTGTCGTCCTGATCATACAGGATGTTCAGGCGGCGCATATCGGCCAGAACCGCGGGATCAATGTCGAAACGCGCGGCAAGGTCGGCGTAATAGTTTTCCGGCAGCGGCAGGCTTTCAAATCCGACCTCCCCCAGCGCCACGGCGGTGGCAAAAATATCGTCGGTGGCCAGCGCCACATGCTGCACCGGCGCGCCAAAGCTGTCGGCCAGAAAGGCACCAGCAAAGGTGCGATGCGACTCGGCACCGTTCAGCGTGATGCGGAAGGTGCCATCCGGTGTCGAAAGGGCCTGACTGCGCACAAGCCCGTCAGGGTCGGTGACGTCAAACATCGGCGCCTTGTTCATGTCGAAAAGCGAGGTATAAAACAGCGACCAGCTGAGCATCTCGTCATAGGTCATGGTCTGCGCGATATGGTCGACCCGGGTCAGGCCAACCCCCGGCGCGGGCTGTTGCGTGGCGGTAAATTCCGACGTCCAGACATCGGCGGCGCTGTCGGTTTCGTCCATGAAATGCAGCACGCTGCCGCCCAGACCGCGGATCGCGGGAATGTCGGTCTGGCTGGGACTCAGCGGCTGTGCAAAGGGTTCGGCCCCCAATGCACGGGCGCGTTTTACCGTATTGCCAGCCGATCCAACGGCAAGCCCGATGTCGTAAATGCAGGTGCCATGAAGGTTGTAGATCGACGCCGCCAGATCAGTCGTTTCGCTATTTATCAGAATGCGGATGTCACCCTGTTGCCAAAGCGTCAGACGTTTTGACACATGATGGCCGACCTTGGTGAACCCCAGGCTTTGCAGCAAGGTTGCCAACGCTTCGGCATCCGCCCCCTGCGACGCAAATTCGATAAAGGACATGCCGCCAACCGCCGTGCGCGCGGGAAAGCTGGCAAGGTCTTTGGCGCAATCGGGTTCGGCGCGGCGGACATCGTCCATCAGAGCAATCAGCGACCGGTAACCGTCGCGGGCGACGTTGCCCGGCATTCCACCGCGAAACTGGTCGTTGAAAATTTCAAGGCTGACCGGCCCCGTGTACCCCGTCGCCATCACGGCGCGGGTGAAGGCGGTGACATCAAGATCGCCCTCGCCGGGCATGTTGCGGAAATGGCGGGACCAATAGAGCAGGTCCATGTCGATGCGGGGCGCGTCGGCAAGCTGCATGAAAAAGATCCGGTCGCCCGGAATGCGGCGCAGGGATTCCGGGTCAATGCCACGCGCAAGGGTGTGAAAACTGTCAACAATCAGACCGATGTTGGGATGGTCCGCGCGGCGCACGATTTCCCAGGCGTCGCGGTGGTCGTTCACATGCCGCCCCCATGCCAGCGCTTCATAGCCGACGCGGATGCCCCGCTGGGCCGCGATTTCACCCAGCTCCGCAAAATCCGCGGCCGCACGGTCGATGCCGCCCAATGCCTCGGGGTGGCAGGACGCGCAGAACAGCACCAAATTGGTGCCCAGCTCTGCCATCACGTCGAACTTGCGCCGCGCGCGGTCAAAGGCTTTGGTGCGCAACGCGCCCGGAAGGCCCTCAAAGTCGCGAAAGGGCTGGAACAGCGTGATTTCCAGCCCGTGATCGCGGATCATCGCACCCACATCGCGGGGGCTGCCCGCGTCGGTGATGAAATCCTGCTCGAAAATCTCGACTCCGTCGAAACCGGCACCCGCGATGGCCTTCAGCTTGTCTTGCAAGGTTCCGGGGACAGAGACAGTCGCGATAGAGGTTTTCATGGAGTTTTCCCGATTTGCGTGAAAGGGCCTGACGGGCGCGCGGCGCACCCCGTGTTGCGGCTTAGGGTCCAGACCCTAAGCCTCGTAGTCGTGGGCAAACTTTTGGTGACCGGCCAGATCAACGACCTGCGCGTAATCGGCATAGGAAACCGTCGGGTCTGCGTCGGGATGTCCGTTTTGCTTCAACGCGGCAAGGGCAGCCCGACTGCCGGATATCGCGCCGAAAAGCGCCGAGACCGCGTAAAGTGCAATGCTGAAACCCATCTGTTCCAGTTCGCGCTGGGTGACATTTGCGGCCTCGGTGCCATCGACCAGACTGACAACCTTTGGCCCCTCTAGGCCGCGCGCTATGGCCTCGACCTCGGCGCGGGTTTTCACGCCATCGACAAAGACCAGATCGACGCCCGTATCGCGGTAGGCACGCGCGCGGTCCAGCGCTGCGTCCAGCCCTTCGGGCTGCAAGGCGTCGGTACGGCCGATCAATACAAGGTCGGTCTGCATTTCCGCACGGATCGCCACCAGTGCCGCCAGCCGTTTCGCCGCTTCGCTGCGCGACACCAGACGCACACCCGACAGTTGGCCACAGCGTTTCGGGCTTTCCTGATCTTCCAGATGCAAAGCAGCCGCGCCTGCCATGGCATAGTCCTGAAAGGTCCGCCGCAGGTTCAGCGGCCCGCCATAGCCGGTATCGGCATCTGCAATCACCGGCAGATCACAGACCCGCACCAGTGCGCGCAGCTGTTCGGCCATTTCCGTCTGCGTCATCAGGCCAAGATCGGGTGTGCCAAGACGCGCGGCCGTCGCGCCAAGGCCGGTCATATAGACAGCCTCGAAACCGGCCTCGGCCACCAGCCGCGCGGTCAGCGGATCGCCTGCTCCGGGGGCTGCAAGGATCTGTCTGCTGTCCAGCCGCGCCCGCAGCCTCGCTGCACCTGTCAAAAGCCCTGTGGTTCTCATCTCTGTTTCCTGTCTGATGCCGGACGGGTGCCAAGGTGGCCGTCGCTCAGGGCCTTGCTGTAAACGATCTCGGTGCGGCCGATATGGGTCGCGATTGCCGCCCGGAACCCTGTCCAGTTGCCGGTTTTCAGCATGTCCAGCATGGCGCGATGTTCGGCCATCGATTCAACGCGGCGGTCGGCATAGGGCGCGGTAATGTTGGTGCGCAGCGCGGCAATACGTCCCGCCACCAGCCCGTTGGCATCGCGCAGATAGGAATTGTCGCAATGCCGGAACGCGGCATTGTGAAATTCGGTATCCAACTGGCCATAGCGCACGGCATCGTCCTGCCCCAGCGCGCTGTCCAGATCCTCGACAATCCTGCCAAGCTCTTTCAGATACGCCGCGCGGGCGACATCAAGGGCAAGGCGCACAGCCTGCACCTCAAGGATTTCACGGTAGGTACAGATCGCGGCGATATCCTCGGGCGAGGTTTCAAAGACAAAGCTGCCGCGTTTGGGACGCACAACCACCAGACCTTCGTGGGCCAGAATGGCCATTGCGTCGCGGATCGGCGTGCGCGAGACGCCAAGCTGTTCGACCAGCCGGTCATCGGTGATCTTTTCCCCCAACCGGAAGGTTCCGGCCAGAATGGCCTCGCGTATGCGCGCGGCCACGGTTTCGGCAAGAGAGGGAGCGGGGGCGATACGCGACAGGGTCATGCGCGCACCTCGGTCCGACGGCCACGCAGCCAAAGCAGGACAGGCGTGATCCAGACTATCAGCACAACCGCCGCCAGCCCTGCCGCAATGGGCCGCTCGAAAAAGCCCAGCAGGCTGGAATCGGCCTTGATCAGCGATGTGACAAAATTGCGCTCGACCAACAGGCCCATGACGATGCCCAGAATGGCGGGTGCCACGGGAAAACCGTTTTCCTCCATCAGATAGGCGAACAGCCCCAACACCAGCATGATGACAACGCCCGAGGCCGCGGAATCGATGGAATAGGCACCCACGATGCAAAAACACAGGATCGGTGCGGCCAGCGCCAGTTTCGGCACCCGCAACACCTGACTGGCCAGCGCCACAGCCAAAAGGCCAAGCGGTACAATCATGATATTGGCGATCAGGAAGGTCAGGAAGATGGCCATGATCTGATCCCCCGAGGTCAGGAACACCATCGGCCCCGGATTCAGCCCTTTGACGTACAGCACGCCGATCACGATGGCAGTGATACTGTCGCCCGGAATGCCAAAGACCATGGCGGGCACATAGGCCCCCGACAGGGCGGAATTGTTCGCAGCACAGGCCTCGACCAGCCCCGTTTCGCTGCCTTTGCCGTATTTTTCCGGCGTGCGCGAAAACCGTTTCGACACGGCGTAAGAGATCCACGACCCGATGTCCGACCCCGCGCCGGGCAGGATGCCGATAATGGTGCCAATGGTCGAGCCGCGCGCGAGGTTGGTCTTCGAACGCCACAACAACCCGCCCAGCCCCGCGAACATGCGCAGCGGGTTGCCGACCGGCACCACCGGCGGCACCGGGTCGCGGTTGACCAGCGTGCGGATCAACTCGGGGATGGCAAACATGCCGATCAGCGCAGGCACGAACGCCACACCACCCAACAGCGTGGTTGAGCCGAAGGTAAAGCGCGGAAAGCCGGCGGTTGTGTCCATGCCGATACAGGCGATCATCAACCCGAACAAAAGCGACATCAGCGATTTCAGGATCGAACCGCTGCCCAGCATAACGGCCGCCGAAAGACCCAGCAGCGCCAGCCAGAAATATTCGAACGAGGTGAAATTCAGTGAAACGATGGCCAGCTGCGGCGCGGCCACCATCAGCACAAGTGACCCAAAGATGCCCCCGATGGCCGAGGCGGTGACCGAAATCCCAAGCGCGCGTCCGACCTTGCCCTGTCGGGTCATCGCATCCAGATCGTTGATATAGGCCGCCGAGGCGGCAGTGCCGGGAATGCGCACAAGCGCTGCCGGAATATCCGAAGCAAAGATCGCCATGGCTGCCGTGGTGACAATCGCGGCAATGGCAGGCACGGGCTCCATGAAAAAGGTGATCGGCACCAGCATCGCGGTGGCCATGGTTGCCGACAGTCCGGGCACGGCCCCCACGAACAGACCAAAGGTCGCGCAGGCCAGCATGATCAGCGCCATGTTCCAAGTGAACACCAGCGGCAGTGCCGCCATCAGGTTGTCCGCCATCACAGAAACCCCTTTAGGACGCCCGACGGCAGTGGCACCTGCAAGAATCGGGTCAGCAGAAGGTGGACGGTTGTGACAAAGCCGACAGAGAAGACGATCCAGCCGGGATTGCGATAGCCCGCAGCCAGATAGATGGCGACCATCAACAGGCTGCCCCCCAGAGGAAAGCCCACCGTTTCAAATGTCAGCGCCAGCACAAAGGCCCCGCCAATCGCGACAATCGCGGCCAGCGCCCGCTCCGGGCAACGCCATCCTGCGTGCAGCGCAGCAAAGGGTGCGCCGCTTCCCAGCCCCCGAAGGGCGATGACCGCCCCCCCGATGGTACACAGGCCGCCCAGCAATATTGGAAAAGTTCCGGGCCCGACCGGTTGACCGGTAAGTTTGGGAAACCCCCAGGCCGTCACCGTGACCCAGACACCGAATACCACAAGGACCGCACCGATCGCCGTGTCATGAAACTTCATGGGTCCGCCTCCTCCCCACGGATGCTGGCGCGACGGGCAATCTTTATGATGGCCAGTCGCGCCGTTGTCTTATTCCGGCGCGAGGCCGACAGCTTTCAGTGTCTCGCCCAGCCTTGCGTCAGAGGCCTTCATGAACGCCTCGAAATCCGCGCCAGTGGTCCACTGCATTGCATAGCCGCGTTGGGCCATGAACTCTGTATAGCGTGGATCGGCCACAACGGCACCAAGCGCGGCGGTAATTTTGTCCGCCACCGCAGGATCAAGCCCCGCAGGGGCGACCAGACCGCGCCACGATCCCAATGCAAACTCATGCCCTGTCGCTTCGGTGAAGGTCGGCACATCCGGTGCGATGTCCAGACGGTCATTCGAGAACACGGCCAAGGGGCGGATCAGTCCGGCCTCCATCAACGCAGCCGCTTCGGGCAGCGATGCGGTGGCAACGGCAACGCCGCCAGCAGCCAGATCCTGAAGACCCGGCGCGGCCCCCTCGGATGGCACCCATGTGACACGGCTGGCAGGCATACCCGCTGCCATCAGCATCCCGGCCAGCGCCAGATGGTTCACCCCCCCCTGCGCCGAGCCCGAGCCTTTGATCTCGCCGTCAGAGGCCGCGTTGAGCGCGCTCAACAGATCCGCAATCGTGGCGTAATCGCTTTTGGCCTGAACGAAGATTGCGGCAGGGTCAGCGTTATACAGGCCCAATGGCGTATAGCCGGTGTAATCCAGTTCGGTCAGGCCAAGGTGATGCATGGTGCCGATTTCCAGCGTGGCAACGCCGATGGTCTGGCCGTCGGGGGCCGCATCCGCAATGCCCGCATGGCCGATCACACCAGAGCCGCCGGTGCGGTTCTGCACGGGAACCGGCACGCCGATCTGCTCTTCCAGGATCGAACCGATCATGCGGGCAGTCGCATCGGTGCCGCCACCGGCACCCCATGGCACGATCATGGTTACGGGGCCATCGGGCCAGTCTGCCGCGGCAGCCGGCAGTGCAACCGATGTCATCAGTGCGGCCACGCCTGCAAGAAAGTGCTGTCTTGTCATCTTCATGGTGGATCCTCCTCGGGGATTTGGTTTGCGCGCGCGTCTTTTCCTCCCGCCCTTGCAAACCTTGGGTTGGTCAGTCGAAAATCTTGGTCGGGTTCATGATGCCGCCGGGGTCAAGCGCGGCTTTCAGGCGGCGCATGGTATCTATTTCTTCGACGCTGCGGCTGAGCGGCAAATAGGGTTTTTTCAATGTCCCGATGCCATGCTCTGCCGAAATGGTGCCGCCCATGTCCCCTATGATGTCATAGACGATCCGGCTGGCCTCGCTCAGCGGCTGGGGGTCGGCACCCGGCACCCAGGCGACCACATGCAGGTTCCCGTCACCGACATGGCCATAATAGACCGAGTGGCCGTCAAGCGCGTCCATCAGCCCTTGCTTGGCGCGGATGGAAAATTCATCCATCCGCGCGACGGTCAGTCCGACGTCAAAGCTGATATGCGGTCCGATCACGGCGGGGTTGGCAAATTCGGCAGCCGCATCGCGCGTCGCCCAGAACGCCGCGACATCGCCCAGACTTTGCGCAACAGCGCCATCCGCAATCAGCCCCTGTTCCATCATGTCTTCCAGCAGTTGCGCAAACCGCGCGCCGTCAATGGCATCATCCAGCCCCTGCATCTCGATCAGAATGACATGTGTGGCATCCCCGATCTCGACCGGTGCGCGCATGCCCGGAACCCTTTGCGTGGCTTGGGTCCAATAGTCGGACCACATCACCTCAAAAGCAGACAACAGCGGCCCCAAACGCCGCCGGACGGTCGACAGCACTGCCAGAACCTTGTCGTAGTTTTCTGCGGTGCAAAGAACAGCCTGCGTACATCCCGGCGCGGGGTACAGCCGCAAAACGGCACGGGTGATAACCCCAAGGGTGCCCTCGGCGCCCAAAAACAGCTGTTTCAGGTCATAGCCGGCGTTGTTCTTGATCATCTTGTTCAGCATCGGCAACACCGTACCGTCGGGCAAAACCACCTCGACACCCAGCACCAGATCACGCGCCATGCCATAGCGGATAACGCGGTTGCCCCCCGCGTTTGTCGACAGGTTGCCACCGATGGCGCAAGAGCCCCGCGCGCCAAGGTCCAGCGGAAAATACAGCCCTGCCTCGGCAGCCGCCTTCTGGATGGTTTCCAGCGGCGTGCCGGCGCGCACCGTCATGGTCATGCCATCGGCGTCGATTTCTTCGATTCCGACCATGCGTTCCAGCGAAAGCGCTATGCCGTCGTCCAGCGGACGTGCCCCGCCAACCAGCCCTGTCAGCCCACCTTGCGGGGTGACCGGAACGCCATTGCCATGGGCGTAGCGCAGGATGGAAGACACTTCTTGCGTGGTTGTCGGGCGCAAAACCGCACGCGGGCTGGTCGCAGGTAGAAAGCTCCAGTCCGTGCGATTGCGCGCGGGCATATCCGCACCAGTAAGGTGACCGGCAGGCCCCAAAAGGGTCGAAAGCGCAACATCCTTCAAAACCACGTCCCCATCCATATTCGATACGCCTGATCTTAAAGGCACGCCCGCGAAGTTTGATATGTGTTACACATAACAGAATTTCAAACAAGCCGATTCTCTGACCCAGACCCGCCCCGCCAAGGCCTGCTGACCGGCGATCTCACGAAATTTCAAGGGCTTGTCGCTGAGCAACAGCAAATCCATCACCCGTTGTCAGCGTAAATCGACAGTGCTGGGCAAGCCTAACGACAGGCTTGCTTTCCGCGCTTGCGAAACCGGCCGTTCGCGCGGACCGCGGTGAATGGCCGGTTTGAGCCCTTGCCGTTTGTCACCTGCGCGGATTCAAGGCCGCAGGCCGCCGCGCATCGCCGGGCCGTCCGCCGGCACGGCGATTTGGCTTCTGTAGTGTCTGACAGGTAGTTAGGATGTTTTTGGCTGCCATAAACTGCCAGTCACTGAGGTCGGATCGCCGCACCACGGCCCGACGATGCGCGGCTTCGCACTCCATTTCAAACGTCCGCTTCGTCCGCTCACCGGACTTTCGACGCAGGGCGGGCAAAAGTCTTGCCCGCACCCTTTCCACCTTTTCCCCGCGCGGAACCAAGGCCGAAGGGCGCCAGGCGCGCCCTTACACCGCCTCGACGATGGTGACATTGGCAATGCCGCCCCCTTCGCACATGGTTTGCAGGCCGTATTTCGTGCCCGTCGCGTGCAGCGCATGTACCAGCGTGGTCATCAGCTTGGCCCCCGATGCACCCAACGGATGCCCCAGCGAAATCGCCCCGCCGTTGACGTTCAGCCTGGCCGGATCGGCGTTCAGCGCTTGCAGCCATGCCAGCGGGATCGGCGCAAAGGCTTCGTTGACCTCGTAAAGGTCGATATCGTCGATCTTCATACCGGCGCGCTCCAACGCCCGTTGTGTGGCGGCAATCGGTTCTTCCAGCATGATCACCGGATCACCCGCCGTCACCGTCAGGTTGACGATGCGCGCGGTCGGGGTCAGGCCGTATTTCTTCAAAGCGGCCTCGCTCACAACCAGAACACCCGCAGCCCCGTCACAGATCTGCGAGGCATTGGCGGCAGTGATCACCCCGCCCTCTTCCAGCAAACGCACGCTGCCGATGCTGTCCATCGACGCATCGGCGCGTATGCCTTCGTCGCGGGTGTGCAACCCGCCTTCGACAGCCAGCGGCACAATCTCGGCCTCAAAGGCGCCTGCCTCTGTCGCCTTCACCGCGCGGCGGTGGCTTTCCAGCGCAAAGCGGTCCAGCGTCTCGCGGTCAAACCCGTATTTGCGCGCAATCATCTCGGCGCCTTTGAACTGGCTGAAATCCTTGGTGCCGAACCGCGCGGCGATCCGGTTTGAAAACGGGCCCTCGCCCAGACCGTTCTCCATGTGGAACTTGATGTTCGAGAACATCGGCACGCGGGTCATGCTTTCGACGCCCATGGCGATCACCACATCCTGCGTGCCCGACATCACCGCCTGAGCCGCGAATTGCACCGCCTGTTGCGAGCTTCCGCACTGGCGGTCGATGGTCACGGCGGGCACGGATTGCGGCAGCCTGGACGCCATCACGCAGTTGCGCCCAAAGGCAAAGGCCTGCTCGCCGGCCTGGGTGACACAGCCCACAATCACGTCATCCACCGCTGCCGGGTCGATGCCCGCGCGATCCACCAGCGCGTTGATCACCTCGCCGCCCATATCGGCAGGATGCCACCCCGCCAGTGCGCCGTTGCGCCGCCCACCTGCGGTGCGGGCGGTTGTGACGATATATGCTTCAGCCATGGTTCTCTTCTCCCTTGAAATCCGGTGGTGCGCCTGACACGGACCCGCGCACCACCCTTTGGCCGGTCCTTACGGCCCAATAAGCTTACTTGGGGGCCATGCGGATGGCCCCGTCCAGACGGATCGTCTCGCCGTTCAGCATGATGTTGGTGACGATGCTTTGCACCATGGCGGCAAATTCGGTCGGGTCCCCCAAACGCGGCGGGAACGGCACCTGACGGCCAAGACTGTCCTGCGCCTCCTGCGGCAGCGATGCCATCAGCGGCGTCAGGAACAGCCCCGGCGCGATGGTCATCACGCGGATGCCAAAGCGGGCCAGTTCGCGCGCGACCGGCAGGGTCATGCCCACGATACCCCCCTTGGAGGCTGCATAGGCCGCCTGCCCGATCTGCCCGTCAAAGGCCGCAACCGAGGCGGTGTTGATGATCACGCCGCGCTCTTCCCCGATGGGATCGGCGGTGTGCAGGCTGGCGGCGAATTTCGACAGCACGTTGAATGACCCGAAAAGGTTCACATTGACGACCGAGGTGAAGTCCGCCAGCGGGATCGGGTTGCCTTCGCGGTCGATCACCTTTTTCGGGGGGCCGATGCCCGCGCAGTTTACCAGAATCCGCGCCTTGCCATGAACGCCTTCCGCTTCGGCAATGGCGGCCTCGACCTCGCTTTCATCGGTGACGTTGACCTTGATGAACCTGCCGCCGATCTCGGCGGCCTTGGCCTGCCCCATCTCTTCGTTCAGATCGAAAATCGTGACCTTGGCACCGGCATTTGCCAGCATGTCGGCAGTCGCACCGCCCAGACCCGAAGCGCCGCCTGTTACAATGGCGGCCTGTCCTTTAATATCCATGTCTTTTCCTTTCCGGTTCAAGTTGAGGACGGTGTGGCAGGCCAACCCGCGTCATTCAACTTGCCTGTGTTCTTATCCGCGAAAGACGTCCCGTCGTTTCCATTCAACCACGATCACCCAGCCCCAATTTGCGACCGATGATCTCTTTCATGATCTCTGACGTGCCGGCATAAATGCGGCTGACCCGCGCCGAGCCGTACATGCGCCCGATTTCGTATTCCTCCATAAAGCCCGCGCCGCCGTGCAATTGCAGGCAAGCGTCAATGACCTCTCCCTCAGTCTCGGAACACAGCAGTTTGGCTTGTGCTGCCAGATCGGGGGGCAACGCGCCCTCCAGATGTTCCTGCGCGCAATGATCCACAAAGGCCCAGCCCGCGTCGATCTTTGTTTTCAGCGCCGCCATCACGAAACGTGAATTCTGGAACGTCCCGATAGGCCGCCCAAAGGCCTTTCGCTCAAGAATATAAGCCAATGTGATGTCGAAGGCGCGCTGCGCATGGGCGATAAACTGGATCGAACCGACCAGCCGTTCTTCGGCCAAATTCTGCATCATCATGCCAAATCCGCCCGCAGGTTTGCCCAGAACCGCGTCTTTGGGCAGCTTCACATTCTCGAAATGCAGCTCCGCGGTGTCCTGTGATTTCAGCCCGATTTTTTCCAGACGACGCCCACGGGTGAACCCCGCAGTGCCGTCGGGCACCAGAAACAGCCCGATGTCATGGCTGCCGGTGCCGGTGCGCGCGGCGACAATGACCAGCCCGGCCAGAATGCCGTTCGAGATATAGGTTTTCGACCCGTTCAGCAGCCAGTGGTCGCCACGATCCTCGGCGCGGGTGCGCATACCGGCAAGGTCAGATCCGATGTCGGGTTCGGTCATCGCAATCGCCAGAATGGTGTCGCCCGACACCACACCCGGCAGGTAGGCACGCTTTTGCGCCTCGGTGCCGAAACGGTGAAGATAGGGGCCGACGATGCGGTTGTGCAGCGGGATAAACAGCCCGTTTTCACGCGCGGCCAATTCCTCCATCAACACCATGTCAAAGCGGAAATCATCCAGCCCCAGCCCCCCGTATTCGGGATCGGCATACATCGCCAGAAACCCCTGTTTGCCCGCCGAGGTCCAGACATCGCGCGCGACCATACCGTCGCGACGGAATTCTGCGCTGCGCGGGTACACTTCGGCTTCGGCCCATTTGCGGACCGTGTCGCGGAACATCTGGTGCTCCGGCTCGAAAATACGTCTGCGGATCATTTTGCGTTCTCTCTTTCTGCATGTCGGGTGTGGCGGCCGGCATGGCGCGGATCACGCGCACTGGCCTGTCTGGTACAAATCAGACAAGAAGGTGTACAGATTACAACCGGTTTCGTAGCGTTCACCGCATCCTGACCCCTTTCACAGACTGGACCCGCACATGACCAAAGGCCCCCTTTCCGGCATTCGTATTGTTGAACTGGCAGGCATCGGGCCGGGCCCGTTTGCGGGCATGATGCTGGCCGATCACGGGGCCGAGGTGATCCGTGTCGAACGCCCCGGCGGTGGACTGGGCGGACCAGACAGCCCCGCCGAAACGGACATATTGCTGCGCGGTCGCACACGGGTTGCGCTGGACATGAAAGACGCCGCCGACTGTACCACGCTGCGCGACCTGATCGCCACCGCAGACGGGTTGATCGAAGGCTATCGGCCCGGCGTGACAGAGCGGTTGGGCTTTGGCCCCGACGCGATGCTGGCGCTGAATCCGCGGCTGGTGTACGGGCGCATGACCGGCTGGGGCCAGACCGGCCCGCTGGCGCACACGGCGGGGCATGACATCAACTATATCGCGATTTCCGGCGTGTTGCATGCGTTGGGTCGGGCCGGTGAGGCGCCGGTGCCACCGGTCAATCTGGTGGGAGATTTTGGCGGAGGCGGGATGTTTCTGGCCTTTGGGATGCTGGCGGGGCTGATGCACGCGCGTGCCACGGGTCAGGGGCAGGTGGTTGATGCCGCGATGACCGAAGGGTCGGCGCTGCTGGCGTCGATGCTGCACACCTTTATGGCGCAGGGCAGCTGGCAGGACCAGCGCGGGGTCAACATACTGGACACCGGCGCGCATTTTTACGAGGTCTATGAAACCGCTGACGGGAAACATATGGCGATCGGGGCCATCGAACCCAAATTCTACGCGGCCCTTCTGGACGGGATCGGGGCGCGCGACGACGCAGACCTGGCCGCACATCTGGACAGTGCCGCGTGGCCCGCGCTGAAGCAGCGCGTGGCCGACATCATCCGCCAGAAAACCCGGGACGATTGGACAGCGATCTTTGAGGGAACCGATGCCTGCGTGTCGCCCGTGCTGTCGCTGCGCGAAGCGGCAGAGCATCCGCACGCTGTTGCACGCGGCAGTTTTGTCACCGCCGACGGCCTGACCATGCCCGCCCCTGCCCCGCGTCTCAGCCTGACCCCGGCCCGCGCCGCTGCCCCGTCCAAGGACGTGCTGAGCGCAGCAGATCTGCGTGCCATGCTGGAGGGGTAAGCCGCGGTATTCGCGCGCCCTCAGCCCAACCGCGCCTGCCCCGATTTCACCCGCCGCAGCGGGATCGAACTTTCAATGGAAGCCACGCCGGGAATCTTGGTGAAGGTGCCAACCAGAAACCGCTCGAACTCTTCCAGCCCGCTGGTTGCGATACGCAGCAGATAGTCGCGGTTTCCCGTCATCAGCCAGCAATCGACAACCTCGGGGTGGCCCGCAATCGCCTGTTCAAACCGCGCCAGCGCATCGTCCACCTGCTTTTCCAGTTTGACCGACAGGAACACCGAAAAGCCAAAGCCCAAAGCCGCCTCGTCGATCAGGGCGCTGTAACCGGTGACAATGCCCGCCTCCTCCAACAGCCGCAGCCGCCGCGCCACAGGTGACGGGCTGAGGCCGACGCTGGCGGCAATGTCCTGAATCGACGCACGCCCGTTGCCTTGCAATGCGCGCAGGATGGCATGGTCAAAGGAATCAAGATTGGCTGAAATCATCACAATATCCATCTTTGTTGGCTATATCAGCCAATATCGGCCAAATTTGACGGAAGAAAGCAGAAACGCGCGGCAATGCACGCGATATACAGCATCAAAGCTTGAAAATGGATGGAATCCAGATGACACACGCCGCCCACCTGAAAACAATCGAACAACGCCTGCTGTGGCTGTCGCATTGGATGATCCACAACGCCAACCACATCCGCCCCAAGGCAGACGGGATCAAGGTGGGCGGGCATCAGGCGTCGTCTGCGTCGATGGTGTCGATCATGTCGGCCCTGTATTTCAGCGCCCTGCGCCCCGAGGACCGCGTCGCCGTCAAACCCCACGCTTCGCCGGTGTTTCACGCAATGCAATATCTGATGGGCGAACAGACGCTGGAGAAGATGCAGAATTTTCGCGGGCTGCATGGGGTGCAATCCTATCCGTCGCGCACCAAGGACATCGACGATGTGGATTTTTCCACCGGATCGGTGGGCTTGGGCGTGGCGATCACGTCGTTCGCGTCGCTGGTGCAGGATTACATTCACGCCAAACGCTGGGGCAACGACATCCCCCTGGGCCGTATGGTGGCGCTGGTGGGCGATGCCGAACTGGACGAAGGCAACATCTACGAATGTCTGCAAGAGGGCTGGAAAAACGACCTGCGCAATGCGTGGTGGATCATCGACTATAACCGCCAGTCGCTGGACGGCGTGGTCCGCGAGGGACTGTTCCAGCGCGTCGAGAAGATATTCGAAGCCTTCGGATGGGATGTGGTCCGCGTAAAATACGGCCACCTGCAGCGTGCCGCGTTCAAGGAACCGGGCGGCGACACGCTGCGTGACTGGATCGACAACTGCCCCAACCAGCTTTATTCGGCGCTGACCTTCATGGGCGGGGCTGCGTGGCGTGAACGGCTGATGGACAGCCTTGGCGATCAGGGCGACGTGACCCAGCTGATCGACAGTCGCAGCGACGATGAACTGGCCGAACTGATGGAAAATCTGGGCGGCAACTGCGTGCAGACCATGGCCGACACCTTTGCCGCCATCGACCACGACCGCCCCGTCTGTTTCCTGGCCTATACGATCAAGGGTTGGGGCACGCCGATTGCGGGCCACAAGGACAACCACGGCGGCTTGATGAACAAGACCCAGATGGCCGAATGGCAAAAGGTGATGGGCGTGCCGCAGGGACAGGAATGGGACCCCTTTGCCACGGTCGAGGACCCCGATGGCTTGCGCGATTTCCTGGGGCAGGTGCCGTTCTTTGCCAAGGGACCGCGCCGCTATACCGACGATGTTCTGGACGTGCCCCAGATCGAGATTGCAACCGACCGTGAACTGTCCACGCAAATGGGCTTTGGCAAGATCCTGGACGATCTGTCCAAGGGCGACAGCACGCTTGCCGAACGTATTGTGACCACATCGCCCGACGTGACGGGCACCACCAACCTTGGCCCTT